>CAYXXJ010000092.1:0-1529 GCA_964469095.1 uncultured Candidatus Saccharibacteria bacterium | reverse complement strand
GGCACGAAGATTGAAGTCATACTAATAAAGGGAAAGAGTCGGAGAACTTCCGACTCGTTCTATACGTGAAAGCGCCCGGACCTGGATCCGGGCGCTTTGTGTGCTACGGGCGCTTTTTCTTATGGCGCGATCGCGTGAGGGCGATGGTACCACGGATGCTCCTGGGGTTCGTGTCGATCCGGTAAAGGGGCTCGTCACGCGCTTTCAAAAGCTCAGCGCGTCGTGCAATTTCAAGTTGAGGTGCTTCTTCGCGCGGGATGTGATCAGGCCGGAGCCTGAATAATCGCATGCGAGGATCTTCTTCCTGCTGCAAACGTTCTGCAGCAGCTAGTGCGAGCGCCATGCTCACACGCACCTGCATTTTGTACATTCACTCCTCCTCGGACAGAGCCGCAGAGATAAGCAGCGTAACATCATAAAACAATAATGTCAATATTGCTTACAGCTACGTATCCGCGCTACGATACTCACTTGCCGCGCACACGCGCGGCACTCGTTGTTGCAGCATGCAAAAGGAGACCTAATGTACGCAGCACAACTTCACAAAGACACTCTTATGCCACGCGTCACTGATGAGATTATCGAACTAAACCGACAAGCGTCGGCGCTGTTCTCGTCTCCTGATGCGCGGCTTGCACGCAAACTGTATCGTTCCCGTTTCGGGACAAAGATCATTGCATGCAAATGTATGGACGGAAGACTCAATCTTGCCGTCATGACGAAAACACCTCCCGGCATTATCGAGCCATTTCGTTCGATGGGCGGGAAGTTTAGTCTTGGATCACCCTGGTTTGGTGACCTGGTAGATGAAGCCGTTAACTACGCGCTTAAGGACGGATGTCAGACGGCTCTGTTCCTCACCTATCACTTCTCCCGCTCAAACAACGCTCACTTGGGCTGTAAGGGTTGGGGATACGATAAGGAAGGAGCGTTGGCCGCTGCTAAAGCTCTCGTCGAGCAGGTGGAACATGTGTATGGAAAAGAACATACACTCGTTGTTCCGATTGTTGTTGGTATAGAAACCGACGAAGATGCGCTTGTGTTCCATAATGGAGACAACACGCTTGATGTGGGTACGCTTGCGTGTCCGCCAGAAGAACTTGCTGAGAAATTCCGTGCACTCTATCCGAAGATGCATCCGAATGTCCGCAAGGACCTCTTCGAGCTTGTAAAAGGAAACGCAGAACATGTCTGCGAGGTGCGTGGCAAGAATCGAGCTCCTATCGACATGGATCATCGTGAGAATATAATCGCGGTGGGTCGTGGCTTTGATTGGCTGCACGTACCTAATCGTACGCTTATCGTTGGACCATTTAGTCACCAGTGGCCACTTGAGGTGGCAACCGCTGGCAAGATTGTTCTTTCGAATCTGAAAGAAGGAAGAATCAACCCTGAAAACGGGGTATTGCTTCTGTGCTCGTCTGCGTTTCGAAGGGATCGTGGTACTGGTATGGAGCGTCCGCGGTCTGAACTTCGGGCACGCGATATGGCGACTGTTGCGCGAGCAGCACTTGCTGAGCAGGTCCCCG
>CAYXXJ010000091.1:0-2112 GCA_964469095.1 uncultured Candidatus Saccharibacteria bacterium | reverse complement strand
TATGGATGTGGTGGAAGGAGCGTAGCACGCACGCATATCGTGTCCACCCGCTTGGACTCGAACCAAGGACCCCCGAGGTATAAGCTCGATGCTCTAACCAGCTGAGCTACGGGTGGAGTAGTGGCACTTTAACGCGGAAAGATATCCGTGAGAAGACCGCTTTCGTAGAAGTCAGTTGCAAGTCCACCAAAGCTATACGTCGTACCTGCAATCTCAATAGCTGCACCACCTACCTGTGGATCTGCTTTAGGGACCGAGCGCTGGAACCCAATGTTATAGAGTGTTGAAAGTACCCCTACATCACCTCGAAGCGGGAAGCCCGCACGCTCCCATTGGGTCTCAAGCTCTCGCAAATAGAGGCCTGCGTAGAAATAGCTCCAGTAGTGGTCATGCTGATCAGTCATGCGCACAAAACGCGCTGTCTTTATGTCAGTGGTGTCGTTCGGGAAATCGAGCGCAGTCTCATAGCGGCTACCCAAATAGAAAGGAGAAGAGGAGTCTTTGAGGTTTGCTTCGACTTGAAGTGCGGTCTCTTCTTTCATGCCCATTACGCCCCACGAGAACTGCGTCTGCGGGCCAAGAATCTTCAAGGGGTAAAAGAACTGTTTGTATGCTTCTCGTTCGGTAAAGAAAAGGCGAAGTTGTTCAGCAACCAGGTTCGCAACAATAAGGCGTGCAGGGACTCCAGAGTCTTCGGCTGCTTTTTGAATGACTGCCTGATCACGGCGGATGGCGTCTTCAAGCACCATCCACTCCTCGCTTGATTGCCATGGACCTTCGTACGCACTTCGAAGAACCGCTGCACCAAGGAACCCTTCGCGCTGCGTATCAATAATTCCTGGCTCGTTCGTAAACCCAAAACGCACCGCGACATAACCGGCGACGAGAAAGAAACCAATTGCGGCAAAGATATACACTAGGAGTGTAAAGAACTTTTTGAGCATGATGCACTACTTTCGCACGTGGGAAGGGAAGGAGCAACTACGCCGTTGACACGCTCTGGCCCATGTCTCTTATTCTCCGTAGAGAGCCTTGCGGACGAGCTCGACTCGAGCCTGTAAGAGGGGGTGGTTCTGAAGGAGGGGGTCTTTCTGGATAATATCTTTCGCCGCTTCCTTGGCAGCCTCTACCATCTTTAAGTTTGAGAGCGCTTCCATGGCTACGTCTGAGACACCCCACTGACGACCTCCATAGAGTTCACCTGAGCCACGAAGCTTTAGATCTTCCTCAGCAAGTTCAAAGCCGTTCTTTGCGGTAACAAGTGCTTTGAGGCGTCCTGCAGCGGCTGCTTTCGAATCGGTCTGTAAGAAACAGTAGGCCTGTTCGCTTGAGCGAATGACACGACCGCGAAGCTGATGAAGTTGTGCAAGGCCGAATCGTTCAGCACCTTCAATTAAGATAACGGTTGCGTTTGGTACGTTCACCCCCACTTCAACCACAGACGTTGCGACCAAGATGTCTATTTCTTTGTTTTTAAACGCTCGCATCTCTTCTTCTTTGGCAGCAGGCGTCATTTTGCTGTGGAGTAGTCCGACAGTGTAGTTCGTAAACTCCTCAGCTTGGAGGCGATCACGCTCAGCTTTTGCTGACTTTGCTTGAAGCGCAAACTCTTTCTCAGGATCTGGTTCATCTATACGAGGACAAATGACATAGCACTGGCGACCAGCTTTGAGTTCCTCGTGCATACGTGCGTACGCTTTCTTTCTCGTGGTCCCTCCGACGAGTTCTGTTATCACCGGCTTTCTGCCTTCTGGCATTTGATCAAGAACGGTAAGGTCGAGGTCGCCATAAATGGAGAGTGCAAGGGTGCGGGGGATAGGGGTAGCGGTCATCGAAAGGAGATGCGGCTCTTTACCGTCCTTTCGTGCAAGCGTGTGGCGCTGTACTTTTCCAAATCGATGCTGTTCATCGATAATTGCGAACACCAACTCTTTAAAAGTAATACCTTTTTGTATGAGTGCATGCGTACCAATAACAATCGCAATCTCACCAGAGGCAATCCACTTAGCAAGCTGTGTCTTAGAGATGCGTGTCGCTTCTTCACCACGCACCTTAGAAGGGAATTTGTAGCACTCTTTTCCGGTCACGAGTCCAATCTGTAATTTGTGGTTG
>CAYXXJ010000090.1:0-2146 GCA_964469095.1 uncultured Candidatus Saccharibacteria bacterium | reverse complement strand
AAGACGAGGAGAGATATCGTCTACGTACTGAAGTGCCACTTCCACCATCACCCCATCCTTCTCGGCGTCGACATAAAAGATGTTCTTATGCACGACCGTCTGGTGCTGGTTATAGAACGAAATGAGTGAGCGGAGACCACCTTCGAAATAGAAGGTCATGGAAGGACATTCAAGTCCAAGTTCGCGAAGATAGACCACCTCCTGGTCAGCAACGTCGGTGAGTCCACGCGCATCGATCACAGAGATTCTCGTACCTTTTACCAAGTACGCCTGCTGACGCACGTGCGACACTACCTTGTTCCAGTCGTACTTAACTTCTTTAAAGATAGTTGGGTCAGCTTCAAACGTCACAATCGTTCCGTGAACGTCAGACGAGCCGATCTTCTTTACGGCAGCTTTTGCTTTACCAATCTTGTATTCCTGCTCGTGCTTTGCACCATCGCGATGCACCTCAACGCGCATATGTGTTGAGAGCGCATTTACCACGGAAGCACCGACACCATGGAGACCGCCTGACACTTTGTAACCTGATCCTTCACCACCGAACTTACCTCCGGCATGGAGCGTCGTCATGATGGTCTCAAGTGCTGAAACCTTGGTCTGTGGATGCTTATCAACCGGTATACCGCGACCGTTATCAACCACACGAATACGAGTCTCGCCACCTGCGCCTTTTGGAAGGAGTGCTATTTCAATATCATCAGCAAACCCGCCCATCGCTTCGTCACGAGAGTTGTCGAAGATTTCCCAGATGAGGTGATGGAGACCGTCCGGACCAGTCGTACCGATGTACATACCCGGACGCTTTCGGACCGGATCAAGTCCTTCGAGTACAGAAATGGACGAAGCGTCGTACGTCTTCGTAGCAGCACCCTTTTTGGGTTCTTTGTCAGCTTTGCCTGCCATGTCTCTTTGCCGCTATTCTACCACGAAGCGTTCGTTCCTTCACACGTCCAGATAGGTTCTGTATCTATTCCCAAGGTATTGACAAAATTATTATTTTGAGTATATTTATATATGTGCATCACGCACATTCGGGAGGGTCCAATGCAAGTTGGTCTTATTGAACGGGATACGCAACAACGCAAGCAATTCAGTGAAAGCGCAGAGCTCGCACTGCTCTGCGTCGGATCTGATGCTCCTCCGGAGCTCATCGCCTCTGCGTTCGTGCAAATTCGGTCGGCGCGCCAGGAAGAATTCCAGCCCAGCCCACCGACGTCCCATTAACCCCTCGACGCCGCCCGCGAAGAACTCGCGGGCGGTATCATGTATATGCTTGTACAATCTGCTCCTATTCCCTACACTCTCTGGTAATGGAGATACGTATTGATCGAACTGAGGAGGAGCGCCTTAAGAAAGAACTTGAGGCTCGTACCGATATAGAAGCACTTCGCATGAAGCGCTACCTCTCGATGCCCGACCTTTCTCGTACTGAAGGGAGCCCACTCCACGAAGTGTTGAAGCGAGTACAAAACGTTCCTTCTCTTCAAGGTCTCGACACTATCGAGATACCTGAAATTGTCCCTGCAGCGGCAACCTTTGATCTCTTTGACTTCCCCGAAGATCACGTCGCCCGCTCTACCTCTGATACGTACTACGCGGACGATAAGAATGTACTTCGCACCCACAACACGGTCTCCTGGTACTACTACTTCAATCATCCTGAGATTCAGGCACGCGCCGCACGCGGTGAGCATCTTGGTGCCCTATGCTTCGGAAAAGTCTACCGAAAAGATGAGATCGATCGCCGCCATATGAACGTCTTTCATCAAATTGATGGTTGGAAGGTGATCCCGAACACCGAAGGTACGCTTCCTCTTAATGAGCTCAAACGAGTGCTTACTGATATCGTGGAGACCGTTTTCGGCAAAGAGATCGAATACCGTTTCCTTGATGACACCTTCCCGTACACGGATCCTTCAACTCAGATTGAAGTAATGCTTAATGGCGAGTGGGTTGAGATTCTTGGCGCAGGTATGGTGAAGCCTTCGGTACTAAAAAAGATGGGTATCGAAGGATACAACGGCTGGGCATTCGGGTTTGGTATTGAGCGTCTCGCTATTCTCTCCATGAAGCTTCCGGACATTCGTCTTCTCTGGTCCACTGATGAGCGCGTCAAAAAGCAATTGATGCTCGGAACTGAATT
>CAYXXJ010000089.1:1879-2158 GCA_964469095.1 uncultured Candidatus Saccharibacteria bacterium | reverse complement strand
AGACCACCAACTACGCCTTAAGTTGGTCATGCATGCTGAACGTGCAGCGTTAGCGCACCTCACGAAGCAGGATGATAAAGCGAAGCAACTAGCGGCACATTTTAAGAGTCTAACGACGCTACCTACATGAAGCTGCTTGTGACCACGCAGGTAGTTGATCAAGTGGATCCAGTACTCGGGTTCTTTCATGAGTGGCTTCTCGCTCTTGCTCCGTCGTATGAGGCGCTCGAAGTCATCTGTCTTAAAGAAGGTTCTCATACGCTTCCACAAAACGTACGA
>CAYXXJ010000089.1:0-1869 GCA_964469095.1 uncultured Candidatus Saccharibacteria bacterium | reverse complement strand
GGCGGAGGAAGATTCCTGTATGCACTTCGGTTCATAAAACAGGTATGGAAGCTTCGACGTACGTACGACGCAGTGTTAGTACACATGAACCCTGAGTACGTAGTGCTTGGAGGATTCTTTTTTATGCTTACCGGAAAGAAAGTGTACCTGTGGTACAACCACCCGAAAGGAGGTATGCGACTCGCGCTTGCGTCACTGTTGTGTACGAGGGTTTTTCATACTTCTCCCTTCGCTGCGACTGCAGGTACATCAAAATCGATACGCATGCCTGCAGGCATAGACACGAATCTCTTTGCTCCCGGCACAGCTTCACGAACCGCACACAGTATCTATTTGCAAGGACGAGTGGCGCCGTCAAAGAAAGTAAATACCGCATGCGAGGCGCTGCTGCTTGTTCGAGAACGTGGAGTGAAAGCAACACTCACTATTGTTGGTCCTGAGGAGAAAGAGTACGGTGCCATGCTTCGTACGCGGTACGCAGCGTTACTCCAAGAAGATGCAATTCGTTTTCTCGGTCCTAAAAAACATAGTGATACGCCGGCGCTCTATAGTAGTCACGCGGTTGCGATAAATCTCGCAGCGTCCGGTCATTACGATAAGACGGTGCTTGAAGCGCTTGCGACTGAGACCTCTGCCATAGTTGCGAGTCGTGCATTTAAGGGCCTGGTGCCCGAAGAATGGTCAGGAAAAGATACCCCTGAAGCACTTGCAGAAGCGCTCCTTGCATTCTTTGCGCTGCCTAAGGAAAAGCATCAGGAGCTCGGTAAGAAGGGCAGGGAGGCGGTGGTAGAGAATGAGAGCCTTTCGGCGCTTATAAATGCACTCGTAGAGAAGATACAGGCATAGGCTATACTGCCGAGGTCATGACCCAGCTTTCTGCGCTTTTCCCGCCCCGCCTCATGAAGGTTGTGCGGTTTGTCATTTCTGGGGGAACTGCAACGTTACTCAATGTCGTTGCGATTTACCTCTGCACTGAGTTTCTCGGGCTCTGGTATATCGCCTCAGCAACACTTGCTTTTGTGCTTGCGGTTGCCACCAGCTTCCTGCTCCAGAAGTTGTGGACGTTTGATGATCGTTCAACTGATCGACTACCGTTTCAACTAGGAACCTTTCTGTTGATTGCGCTCTGGGGACTTCTCCTTGATCTTGTTGCAGTCTACGTACTCGTGGAGTATTTCCACATGCACTATGTACTCGCACAACTTATTGCAGGTCTGGTGATTGCTGTACAGAATTACTTTGCTTATGCGTTTCTCTTTAAAATCCGCTCATGACACGCTTTCTACGTTTTGTACCCATACTACTTATTGCGCTGCTCGTGCTCTTTGTGGTGGTGCGTATTCCAGGACTGTCTCTTCCGTACCATCAGGACGAATATAAGGCAGCTACTACCGCAAGTGAGAGTCTTGAAGTAGCGAGTGAAGGACTTACACACCCACCACTTCTTGCGTACCTGCTTCGGCTTGATGCGATGCTCTTTGGTGGAGACCATATGCGTATGTTGCCACTTCTGTTTGGGCTACTCTCAGCACTTTTGTTGTTTGAAATTGTTCGAAAGAGGGTAGACGTGCGCGCAGCCTACTTCGCACTCTTTCTGTATGCTGTCTCATTCTTCTCAATCTGGGCGTCACTTATGGTTGATGTAGACGGAGCGATACTGCCATTCTTCTTCCTGCTTGCGGTGTATACCTATGACTGGTTCTTGAAGCGCCCCGGGTTCCTTCGAGGAGGATTGCTGCTTACCGCACTTTTCCTTGGTCTTATGACCAAGCTCTCCTTTGTGCTGGTAATTGGAGCGCTCACGCTCGACTGTCGCTGGCTGCATCGCTCATCGCTTAAGCGCAAAAGGCTTATACAAGGACTGGGAGC
>CAYXXJ010000088.1:1658-2299 GCA_964469095.1 uncultured Candidatus Saccharibacteria bacterium | reverse complement strand
TTTATATGGCGGGGCTCGCATTCTTTGTGATTGAACCAGCGCTCGTAAAGCATTCACTTATGTACGCGGTACTCGCTGGAGCCTTCTTTGGTCTGGTGGCCTACGCAACCTATGACCTCACCGGTCTTGCGGTCATTCGTAACTGGTCTGTCCTCCTTACGGCTGTTGATATGGCGTGGGGCATGTTCCTAACCGCGAGTGTGTCGGGGCTTACATACCTTGTAGCGACAAGCTTTCTTGGTCGTTAGCTACTTTCCCCGTCCGTAGTATTTCTTCAGCAGCTTCACGTGCCCCGCATAGTCAACGGAGCAGTGGAAGACACCATTGTCATCGTGGAAATAGAACATACAGTCAGTCTTTTTTGGGTTTAGGGCTGCAACAATGGCTGCAACTGACGGAGAGGCGATGGGTCCAGGAGGCAATCCCTCGTTACGGTACGTGTTGTACTTAGACTTGATGTTCTTGTCTGCAGGCAAGGGCTTGGGCCACCAATTCCCATCCTTGCCGGTTGCTTTTGCATACTGGAGCGTCGCATCAATCTGGAGAGGCATGCCGGTAAAGAGGCGATTCCAGAGAATACCGGATATATCACGCATATCGTGCCAGCCGTGGGGTGTATAAGCCTCAGTAAAATATTGACC
>CAYXXJ010000088.1:0-1648 GCA_964469095.1 uncultured Candidatus Saccharibacteria bacterium | reverse complement strand
CAGCCACCTGCCTCTCGCTCAATAAGAGAGGCAATGATGAGCGCATCACGAAGGGGAACTTTCTCTGCAGTTGTCGTGCTGTATCGATCAAGAATCTCCTTGGCGAACCGATCATAAATAGCTATCTGAACCTCTTCGGTAGTCATGAGTGACGAGACTGCGTAGGTGCCTGGTTGAAATTGTCCTTCTTCAAGAACAGGAGGATTAGTGCGTAGTTGTTTTGCAAACGCCTGACGCGCCTTGGTGCTCCAACCAAGCGCTGATCCAAAGGCACGAACCACCTCTTCTTCTCTATAGCCAGGCTGGATGGTGACAAACTTCTGGTTGCTTCCGGCAACGAGGGTATAGAGAGGAAGCGACGCTATTTCCTTTGCGACCCATTCAAATACCCATAAGAAGCTACCCGTTGAAGCTGAAAGGGATGTTGGTTCTTCCTCAAGAAGTGCTTCAATAGCAGGATCCTCCACAATAGTCTTGCTGTCTGGGTTAACGGTTACCGTGAAGTTCGGCTTCGCTTCTGCTTCTGCCTGGAGCTCAAGATCAAGGGTAAGGAGTGTGGGGAAAGAAAAGAAGGCAACGAATATGACGATGGCTGAGCTCAAGGCCACGACATGTACCGTGTTTGATTTCTTCACCTTTGATTTAGGCCGAGGCATGAGAGCCTTCGGGTACTGCATTCCTGCCATTGCGCTCATTGTACCGTATGAATTGCGAGATAACACAGGCAAACAGTAGACAGTAGGAATATAAAAGTGCTACGGTCAAAGATATGAAGTCGCGCGAGCGAAGAATGAACGTCATTGACCGCATTGTGGGCGGGATGGGTTCCGTCCAATCAATTTTCATACACACGGCAGTCTTCGTGGGGTTCTTCCTTGCTGTCTTGCTTAACGTCATTGAGCTTGATTCTATGCTCCTTATCCTCACGACTCTGGTGTCTCTTGAGGCTATCTATCTCTCCCTTCTTATCCAGATCACCGTGAACGAGAACACTCGGGCACTTCGTGAGGTTGAGGTAGACATTGATGAAATTCAGGAAGACGTTGAAGAACTGGGAGAGGATATTGAAGACATTAGTGAGGATATTGAAGAACTGAGTGAAGAAGAGAAAGAGGAAGAAGCTCGGGCTCAGTCAAAAGAGGACACCCTTGATCGTCTCACGGGAGATGTTCGCAAGATACTGGAAGACTTAGAAGCACTGAAGAAAGGAAAGTAGACTTTTCAAAGTCTTGTTTGTATGTGATAATCTCCGCTGTTTGAAAAGGGGGAAATAATGCCAAGTTGGCGAGTTTCAAAAAGCAGAATACTGAACCGTAGGGCCGCGCTGGACATCGGAGCCAATAATACCGACACCAAGCGACACAACATCTCCATTCTTGAGACGGATGCTGAGAAATTGGAGCGCAGAAAGCTGCTCCTCACCTTCACTCTGAAGATGAAGGTGAGGTTGCCGAATGGCCAGATCGGAACGGTTGAGCGGATTGATCACAATCACGCCGTTGTCTATGTGCGCGAGCCGTTTGGCCCACGCACCCGGGTGCAGTCGTATGCACCCAAAATGCTCACCCCGTTGTGAGCGAAAGTCGGGAAGCTCTTGGCAGAACGCCAGGGCCCCGACTTTTTCATTTTGCCCCAACCTCTATCGTTT
>CAYXXJ010000087.1:2011-2316 GCA_964469095.1 uncultured Candidatus Saccharibacteria bacterium | reverse complement strand
TCAAACATCTTAATAGTCGAACAAGACTTCTTTTTCCTGAAGCAACAGCGAACAAACAAGAGGTACGCAAGGCGTTTATTGAGGGTACAAAAATAAACGGCAAGAACGTAACCGAAAGCGATCTCATCTTTGCGTTTATGGATTTCTTCCGTGCCAAGTATGAGAACTCACAAGACTTTCCAGATCTTGAACAGGAAATGGTCTATGAGGCAACCAGAAGGGAAGTTGATAAGGCAAGAGGAGAGAAGGCGGCAACTGAGCCTCAGATACCAAGTTTCTCCAGAGAAAGTCATTATCGCTAACAC
>CAYXXJ010000087.1:0-2001 GCA_964469095.1 uncultured Candidatus Saccharibacteria bacterium | reverse complement strand
GTGCCCGTGGACGCAAACTACGAACGCAAATATAAGATAAAGCCAAGCAAGAGGCCCGAAGCAAAACAAAAGCGAACCCCCTGGTTCAAGATCCTTGGAGGTGCTGTCTTAGCGGCGCTTGGCGGAGCTGCTGGAGGAAAAGCGATATACGACAGTGCGCAAGAACGTCCCGGAATGAGTCGTACAAATGAAAATGGCGGAAGAGATACTGCCGGAGGTAGTCTCGCGAGCGTGTTCGAGGCAAACCAATCCCCAGTAGAGAGTGAGGTTCCGTTAGATCCAAACTATGACGGTGAACTCCAGAACCCATCCTCGTACCAGCCGTATCCAGCTGAACCTGGTTATGAGCCTGCGCCTCGTATTTCAGCAACTGAAGCAGCTATTGATGCAGAAGGCGAGACTACGGTTACTCCGTACCAGGTCCCTAACGCGGGACAAGCACCATCTTCGTTTGAAGAACGATAGAAGCTTCTGAAAATGTGCACCCTGTAGGACTCGAACCTACGACCTGCCCGGTGTAAACGGGATGCTCTACCAACTGAGCTAAGGGTGCGTATATATGCACGATACGCGATTTAAGGTACTTTTGGAAGTACATGGAACTCCCCATACTTTTTGAGAACGACGACATTGTTGCGGTCGACAAACCCGCGGGCGTGATGACGCACCCAGACGGGCGCACCACCGAGCCTACCGCAAGTGACTGGTTTTTGAAACGGTACCCTGCCTCTGCGCTCGTGGGGGAGACCCAGCGTCTTCCAGATGGGAGCGAGATCGCTCGTCCCGGAGTCGTACACAGACTTGATCGAGACACGTCAGGAGTACTCGTCTTTGCTAAGACACCCGAAGCGCATGCGTTTCTTAAAGAAGCGTTTCAGAACCGTACTGCAAAGAAGACGTATCTTGCATTTGTATACGGCGTACCAAAAGAAAAGAAAGGCACCATCGAGTTTTCTATAGGACGTTCGCGAAAAGACTTTAGACTCCGCTCTGCACAACCAAAAGCAAAAGGAACCCTGCGCGAAGCACTCACGCGTTATGAAGTCGGGGGAGAGGATAAGGAAGGGAAGTATGCGCTTTTGTACTGCTATCCGGAAACAGGGCGCACGCACCAAATACGCGTGCACCTGAAAGCAATACACCACCCGGTCATGTGTGATCCTTTGTACGCACCAGGACACGCTCCTGCACTAGGTCTCACAAGACTCGCTCTCCATGCGCTACGCCTCGATATCCCGCTCCCAGGAGGTGAGCGAGTGGTTATAGAGTCTCCGATACCAGCAGATATGCAGGAGGCATATAAGGCCGTTGCCTTAGCATAGGCGCTGTGCTAGAGTGCGGCATCACATATATGGCAGGTATCATCACTCCAGTACGTATCGAAGAGCGCCAGAAACTCGGCATTAAGCCGGGCGACACTGTTCGCGTGCACCAGCAGATTACCGAAACCAAGAAGGGTAAGGCAGCAAACAAGAAGGAAACTTCTCAGAAGAACGTTCGCACCCAGGTATTTGAAGGTCTTGTCCTTGCGGTTAAGCACGGTCAGGAGGCTGGAGCAACTTTTACTGTTCGCGCAACGCTCTCAGGCATTGGTGTTGAGCGTGTATTCCCACTCTACGCTCCCTTTATCGAGAAGATTGAGATCGTGAAGCGCTCTAAGGTTCGCCGCGCAAAGCTTTACTTCATTCGTGAGAAGGTGGCTCGTGAGGTTAAGCGCCAGCTCCGCAACATGCGCATGATGGGTGTTTCAACTGAAGACTTTGCTGAGAAGGCAGAAGAAATAGTTTCCAACGAGGCTCCAGTAGAGGCAGCAGTAGCTGAGACCGAAGCTCTAGTTGAAGAGGCTCCTGAGGTAGTTGCCGAGGAAGAGAAGGTAGCTGCATAAGTTTGTCTAAAACGAACCGGCCCGCTATAGTAGGCGGGCCGGGTTGCTTCTATCTTTCCGGACACCTGCCCAGGTGGTGAAATTGGTATACACGCTACCTTGAGGTGGTAGTCCTT
>CAYXXJ010000086.1:0-2355 GCA_964469095.1 uncultured Candidatus Saccharibacteria bacterium | reverse complement strand
TAATATACTTTGCATATGAAAGATTCTCACAGAAATCTCTTAATCCTCATCATAATCATTGGGATAGCAATAATCGTTGCTGGCGGCCTCTATCTTTACTCTCCAAAGGATACGCAGAAAGAAGCTACTCACTCTGAGACAGAAAGTCCCGCCCCTGATAGTCAACTTCCTTCAGGATTCGCTATCCATGGCTCTGCCGAACAGGCACCTGCATTTGAAGGAAAGACATACTATTTCCTAACCAAGAACCATGCGTACGTTATTGCAAATGCAGAATTCTCTGGAGCTGGAGGCGATAGGCACATTTCTGGCGGGGATGCTTATGTAATCGAGAATGCAGACCTTGCCACGTTCTCGACACTTCGCAGCTTCACAGACGAGAATCTGGTTGCAAAAGACAAACACCACGTCTACTTTCAAGGGAAAATTGTTCGAGATGCGCAACCGGCGGCATTCGATCTGGGTACGGACTTTGCAACGTGTGAGTATACAGATGGCAGCAAGTGCTTCAATCTAACTGCTAATTCTCGATAACAAGTCGAGGAACAGAAATAGAGCTCGCGCAAGATCTGATCCTGGTTCCAATGGCGTTCAGTAGCACGCGCAAAGCCATCTGAAAGGATCTTTGTGTGATATATACTTTGTCCATGAGCATACGGAATCTGAGAGGTTTTTCTCTACTAGGTATAGTTGTCGTCGTTGCGATACTTACTGTTCTTGGTTTCGGCGGATATGTCTCTTTGAATCAGCAACCTTCTTTCGAGATTGGCGAAATACATAATGATGTTCAAATAACTGCGAACACTGAAGCGGGTGCCCATATAAGCAGACGCGAAGGATTCCTCGATCCTGTGAACGACAAGCTGGTGGTGGTTTCCGACAACGAACTTCAAGTAAATCTTGCTGGGTGGTCGGTGCGAAGTGCTGTGAGCGGTAAGAGTTTTACGATAGAAACGGTCACGGACAGTACCGGCGTGACCCGTCCTGTTACGCTTAACGGGAGCGATACGGCCGTATTCATCAAGACCGCCGGAGTAAAAGAAGCGAAAAGTGCGGAAGCGGAAACCCATATTAATTTCGGTGGAACCAGTGTTGCCTGGGGGGTCCACGACACGATCGAGCTTGTAAACGAACAAGGAAAAGTGGTCGACTCATACACTTACCCAATCGGTCTGCTTGAGGAAAAGAACATCATTCAGCGCGGGGCGGATAATATCCTCACTCTCAAGGTCGGGGAAACTGCTGTGAATTCAGGGGGTCTACCCACCTTTACACTTGTTTCGCTAACCTCAACAGAAGCGTATGTGCGCATTACGGCGCGCGATCAAGAAGGGCAACATGCTGAGGAGCGAATTGTCTCGAAGGGGGGAACGACAGCTTTTAACAACTTCTGGCCGATTGGCTACAGTGTGCAGCTTCTTACTCTTGGCAGCAACAGCGCGACTTTCTCAATTAACCTACAATCAACCGATTAGTTTTGGAAAACGTTGTATCCTATATAATCCCTAATCCTGGTTTCAGCTGCGTCCCTAAGGTCGTACAGAAGCACCAAGCCATCCACGAGGGTGCCTTTGTGCGTTATATACTTTCCGCATGAACAATCGTCGAGGTTTCTCGTCCACACTCGTGTTAATCGTTATTGCAGTGATTGGATTAGGTGCTTGGTATTACTCAAACTCAAGGAGTATGGGAGATAGCGACACGCAAGTGTCCAAGGAAGAGACATGGACTCATGAATATCGTTCGCACTCCGAATTTGTTTCTCAGTGGCCAAACGAATACCATAACGGACTCGTTATTTCGACACAGGCAGCAGCTCATGTTAAGGCGGATCATGTGTACCTAGAAAGCCCTGGATTTATTGTTGTACACCGAATCGTTCGAGATTCTCCCGATGAGGTCTTAGGAGTCAGCGAACTGCTCTCACAAGGTTTGCATAAAGACGTGCCGCTTAATGCTTCGCTTGAAGCGGGCAAAGTATACTTTGCACTTCTGTATGCTGATGACGGCGATGGAGTATTCAATCTTGAGAAGGATACAGAACTTCTGTTCTATGATGGACCGAATAAGGTCTATCTGGAGAATCGGGTTGCTCAGTTCGAGACCCTGTAGAGCTGGGTAAAAATAAAGTCTCGATACTCGCCATGAACATATTTATCTGCGCCAGTAAATATAACTACGGAAAAGTTCCGCAGATAAAAGAGGTGCGCGAACAAGCGGGACACGTAGTCACGCCGCCAAATAGTTTTGATGAGCCAATGAAAGAAGAGCGTCTCAAAGCTGCGGGCGCTGAAGAGCATCGACTCTGGAAAGCAGAAATGATGCGTTTGGATAAAGAGAAGATAGCAAAGAACG
>CAYXXJ010000085.1:0-2457 GCA_964469095.1 uncultured Candidatus Saccharibacteria bacterium | reverse complement strand
GATCAACATCATTGATACTCCAGGCCACGCCGACTTCGGTTCTGAAGTAGAACGCGTACTCCGTTCAATCGACTCAGTGCTTCTTGTCGTTGACGCCCAGGAAGGTCCAATGCCACAGACTCGTTTCGTACTCAAAAAGTCACTTGAGCTTGGTCTTAAACCGATTCTTGTATTGAATAAGATTGATAAGCCAGCGGCAGACGCTGCTCGTGCAGAAGAGCAGGTACTCGAGCTCTTCCTTGAACTTGGTGCCTCAGATGAACAGGCTAATTTCACTACGGTATACGCCATTGGTCGCGAAGGTGTCGCCATGAAAAAGCTTGATGATGAGCGTAAAGACCTCACACCGCTTCTTGATACGGTACTTGAAGAAGTAGCAGTTGCGTCTTCGCCTGAACTTGCCGCAAAGCCACTACGACTCCAGCCATTTAACCTTGCATACGACAACTTCCTCGGTCGTCTTGCTGTTGGTCGTGTGTATGAGGGTATTGTTAAAAGCGGTGAGACGGTGACTGTAAAGAAACCAGACGGATCAGCGAGAACCGGGAAGATCACCAAGATCTTTACGTTTAAGGGTCTTGAGCGTGTTGAGAGCGCGAGTGCCGAAGCAGGTGACATTGTGATTATTGCTGGTCTTCCTGACATTTATATTGGTGAGACCATCACGACTGATCCTTCCGCAGAACCACTTCCAGCAATTGCTATTGATGAGCCAACGATCACGCTCTCATTCCTTGTGAACAATTCTCCCTTTGCAGGACGCGAAGGAAAGTACGTAACGAGTCGTCAGCTTCGTGAGTATCTTGAGCGCGAGCTTGAGGTTAACGTGGGTCTTAAGGTGGACTTTGTGTCACCTGACAACTTCAAGGTTGCAGGACGCGGCGAACTCCATGTGGCAATTCTTCTTGAAAACATGCGTCGTGCTGGATACGAAATGCAGGTCTCACAGCCGCAGGTTATTTTCCATGAAGAGGCAGATGGCCGCACCGAGCCATACGAAGAGGTGATTATTGATACACCATCTGAATACCAGGGCGCTATTATCGAAAAGCTTGGTCAGCGCGCCTTTATTCTCCAAAACCTCGTGCCGCATGACAACCAGGTACGTCTCACGCTTGAAGGTCCTACTCGAGGTCTTCTTGGGTACCGCTCACAGTTTGTGATCGATACAAAAGGTGAGGGCATCATGTCTTCACGCGTCATTGGCTTTAAGGCATACGCAGGCGAGATTAAGAAGCGTCAGGTAGGTTCAATGATCTCTATGGCAACTGGTAAGGCGCTCGGCTTCTCGCTCTGGGGTCTCCAGGACCGCGGTATGCTCTACATTGGTGCTGCAACTGAGGTGTACGAAGGTCAGGTGATTGGTAACACGTCAAAGGGTGAAGAGATGACTGTGAACCCAACCAAGAATAAGAACCTTACCAACGTTCGTGCATCAGGAACTGACGAAGCAATTACACTCGTCCCTCCATACACGCTATCTATTGAACGCGGCCTTGAAGTAATGGCTGAAGACGAGTATCTCGAGATCACTCCTGAGAACGTACGTCTTCGCAAGCAGTACCTTACTGAAAGCGAGCGAGCCAAGGCAAAGCGCTCGTAGTTTACAGAGGACGTCGAGAAGTGTAGGCTCCGCCTAGAAAGGAGGCGCGCATGAGCGTTGAAGAGCTTTTTTATGAAGTGCATCGTAACTCTAATCCTCAGGAACCACTGAAACGTGAGTTACGGAAATCTATCGACCAGAAACTCATCGCTGAAATCGAAGTCTCGATAGATGAGAGACGATGGATAACAGTGAAGAAGCACTGGCTCAATTTTGGCCACGATTCAGAGCAAGATGTCTATGTTGATTCTTGGATGGAGCGTAGTCGCAAGGAATGTGCAGCCATACTGAGGGCTTCATAAGTCACCAAGAGCGAGAACCACATGGTTCTCGCTCTTCTTGTACATTCCCTTGTTCTATGCTATGATGCCTCCAACAACGTCAGGAAGCAGTCTTGAGAACTTCTCAGGGCCGCCCATGCAAGAACAGGGAAGAACGGGCGAAATCTCAAGACGTTGCTTACAAACAGGGGTGTGGCATCTTCACTTTCTTTCCGCCAACCCCACTACTTACAGATAAATGGCAACAACGTATATAGTGCGCAAAAGCTTCCGCAACGATCTTGCGGATAGACCAGAATACGCTCGTTTCGCACGAAAGAGCGGAGGACGCCCAGGACCCGGAGGTCGTGGTGGACGTCGTAAACCAAGCGGTGGACCACGTGGTGATTCGCAGTCCTTTGGTGGACGTGGTCGTGGACGCGGCGGTAGAAGCAGAGGCGGTCGCCAGGAAATGGCAATCGATCTCTCAAAACTCGTGAATAAAGCAAAGCCACAGGCGGAAGAAAAACCGTTTGTACCAAAGCATGCCTTTGCTGATTTCCCGATTGACCCAGTGATGAAAGAGAACTTGGT
>CAYXXJ010000084.1:0-2498 GCA_964469095.1 uncultured Candidatus Saccharibacteria bacterium | reverse complement strand
GTGACGTTTGTGAATCAAAGCACTGGTGAGATGTGGGTTGCGTCAGATGAGCACCCAACACACACCCAGTACTCAGGGACGAGTCGCGAGAGTCACTGTCCTGATCCAGGGGGTGTTGCGTTTGATCAGTGCGGCACCGGAAGTAGCTATTCCTTTGTCTTTACGAAGACCGGAACCTGGGAGTATCACAACCATCGTAATTCAGATATAAAGGGAACTATCGTTGTTGAATAGGTGTATACTTGAGGGGACATGCGTACAGCTGATCTCCTTCTACGCCTTGCGGTAGCGCTTGCCTTTCTCTTCCCGCCAGTCAATGCGTTTATTGATCCGTATTCCTGGATAGGGTATTTCCCTTCCTTTGTTCGTGAGCTTGGTCCTGAGCTGCTTCTCTTGCATCTCTTTGGAGTGGTAGAGATCCTGCTTGGCCTCTGGATTCTCTCCGGAAGGCGTATCTTCTATCCGTGCATCGCTGTTGCGGGGATTCTTGTGCTTATTGTTGCGACAAACCTCGGAGACTTCCAAGTGCTCTTTAGAGATCTGTCTCTTGCAGGCGCAGCGCTAGCGCTTGCAGCACTGAATCGTCCTCGGGTAAAAAGCGAGACTGTATAACATGCTGCGCATCCTTCGATCACTTATTCCGCACGCACTCGCACTTTTTATCGCGGCAGTCTTTCTCGATTCGCTGCGGTATAAGTTTATTGATCATCCAAAGACCCAGGTAATCTTTGGGAAACTCGACGCTTGGGCAGCTACTCTTGGGTTTCCGGGTCTCTTCTCGCACGCAGGGCTCTTTAGTCAGTATGTGATTGGTTCAGCGGAACTAGTTGCGTCCGTGCTGCTTGTGCTGGGTATCGTCTCTAAACACAAAGTACTCCAAGGATTAGGTGCTGGTATCGCGCTTGCGATTATGACGGGTGCGATCTCGTTCCACCTCTTCACACCACTTGGTACCGATCCAAATAACGATGGCGGTGGTTTGTTTGTTGCTGCGTGTATGGTATGGGTTGCGAGCCTTATCCTGCTTATTCTTCGCAGAAAGACTTTTCATATACAGAAAGCGGACACCCAGTAGAGAGGTGTCCGCTTGTGCTAGTGCTGAATTCCTTGCTGTTCATATTGGTACCGCAGTACCTCGTACCCTTCTTCACCAATCCGCATCGCTTCGCTTACGCGTAGCGACGGATCAATATCGACATGTCGGAAACCGAACGTCGAGTAGCGAACAAGTTCTACTTCGCCTGACGCATGGATGCGATCCATGCGATAGACACGACCATTCTCAAAGAGAACGAATCCGTGACAGAGTCGATGACCTTGCGGCGCAGGTTCCTCGTTGCAGAGGTACTCGGCAGCTTCAGTCAGTGACATGCGAGGCGTCGCGCTTTCGGCACGAGTTGCTCTACAAGAGCCACTAACAAAGAGCAAAAGAATCAACACGAAGGAGCGTAGCATGGGCGTACTCCTTACAAAGGATGCGCAGAGTGCGCGTCTTCGGCCTTATACAAGTGTACTCCCAGAATAGTGGATACAAGGAGTTGTTAGACCGTTTGGTACAATGCTTGCCTTATGACCCAAGGCGAGGCCCTCTCTATTCTTAAGACTGGTGCGAATGCTTTTTTAACGGGGGAGCCGGGGGCAGGAAAGACGCATACCGTAAATGCGTATATTTCGTGGCTACGAGAACACGGTATTGAGCCATCAATCACCGCCTCTACAGGTATTGCAGCGACGCATGTAGGCGGTATGACGATTCATGCTTGGAGTGGTCTTGGAATACGAGAACATCTCTCGGGTACTGATCTTGAACTTATCTCAACCAAAGAACATCTAGTACGCCGTCATCAGAAAGCCATTGAGCTCATTATTGACGAAGTATCGATGCTTTCGGGCGATGTACTCTCGATGGTTGATCGAATTCTAAAAGAAACGAGAAGAAGCGAACGGGCATTTGGTGGGCTTCAGGTGGTGCTAGTGGGTGACTTCTTCCAGCTCCCGCCTGTTGCAAAGGGAGGTAAGCAGGTGTCGTTTGCGTTTCAGTCTGATGCATGGAAAGCGTTAAATCCGCTTCCGCTCTATTTACACGAACAGTTTAGACAGGAAGACGAAGTGTTACTTCGCGTCTTGGGAAATATCCGACGAGGAGAGTCTGATCATAGCGATGTCTCAAGCATTATGGCTCGAGAAAGTGAAGCTGACGGTGTGCCTGAAGGAACACCACGACTCTATACGCATAATGCGGATGTAGATCGTGAAAACGCAGAGCGGCTCGCTGCGTTACCTGGCTATCCAAAGATCTTCCTTATGGACACTTCAGGAGCACCTCCGCTTATTGAGTCATTGAAGCGAGGCTGTTTGTCGCCTGAGCGTCTTGAGCTTAAGGAGGGGGCTGTCGTTATGTTTACGAAAAATAATATTCAGGGCGGATATCAAAATGGCACTCTGGGTACGGTCGTGCGCTTTGAACGACTTGGCGGATATCCGGCGATTGAACTGTA
>CAYXXJ010000083.1:0-2533 GCA_964469095.1 uncultured Candidatus Saccharibacteria bacterium | reverse complement strand
CCGCCGAACGCGCAAAGAGTAAGAAAGCAAAAGACGCTCTTCTTGCACAGATACGTTCTCTCGTTACGCAGAACCCACGAGCTCTTGAACAGGAGTTGATGGGACTTGATGGCGCGGCGGAGGCTGCAAAGATGGGAGAGCGTATTGCTGCGCGTGCTACGTCTGACGAAGAAAAAATATCCCTCATTCGACAGCTAGCGGAGTTTGTAGATGTAGCTAAAAAAGAAAGACGATTAAGCGATAAAGAAGTCATTGGTGTCATTAGTGCGCGTATTGAACGCGGTCTTGCTGAAAAAGATGCGGGACTTATGAGTGAACTTAATCCGAATTCGCTCAGAAACGGCATAAACGAAGCAGGACTTCTTACGGTAGGAACGGCAGTGCGTGGCGTTGAGGCAATGACCGCAGGTGCCTACATAAGTCTCTTGGCGCAAGCGCTTATGAAGACGACCATCGTATATTCGAGCCCGCAGGGTATGGCGTTTAATGCGCTTTGTGTTGCTGGCGCGCTTGGCATACTTCCTATTACTGATCGCCTCAAGGAATGGAACTTCCACGAGAAAGGAGCACGAAAAGCGTGGTACGACGAATTTGAAAAAGAAGACGCGCGTGAAAAGCCTGCCGAAGAGGTGAAAAAGAAAAAGAAAGGACCCTCACTTAAGGTGATGGTAGGAAGTGCTGTTGCTCTCGGTGCTGTAGGTGCAACTGAAGTAGCAACCGTGCACGCACCACGAGTTGCGACAATGGTCGCGGCGCAAGGACCAAACATGCTTTCTACTGCAGCGGCGCTTCGTCAAGGACACGAATCAGAATCATTCGTAGGAGAAACAAATGCTGCACTTGAACAGGCAGGGGAGCAGGTCGGGCAAGTGCTTCGTGAAGCGAGAGCAGGGGGGTATGCAGATGATGCGCCGCTCCCGCCAATGATTGAGGCATATCACAGTCAACTTGAAGAGTTCGGCGACATGATCATTCGAGGAGAGCTTGATGGTGTACAGACTGAGACAGGGGGCGGATCAGGTTCGGTCGGTGTCGGTCCTTCGGCGCTTCGAAAAATGGCGCTCTTTGAAGGGTGGTTTCCTGGAAACTATGTGGACGCAAACGATCCACGAGTACAGCTTCTCGGCCCCACTGCACGTGCCTGGGCGTTTGAACAACGATCCCATTTCTCATATGAGACGGTAAACGCGGAAGGAGAAACTGTCCGTGTGCCAATTGAATTTCTTACAAACGCAGACGGCTCGCAGGAAAGCGTACCTGATTGGGTAGAGCGTCGCTACGAGTCAGTTGAGACAAAAGCACCAGAACTGCTGATACGACTTGCGCAAGAGCGAAGTGATTTAACAGAACTTTCTGAGTACCTCGCTGACCGCCTTATTCCTTGGAACGTAAAGCTTGACCTCATGCGTGCGCGCATTCAAAGCACGGAAGGCTTCACACGAGACACTGAAGAGATTGAAGCGACACTTCATGAGATTGAAGAGTTGTTCCGTACTGAATTCACGATCCCAGTACAGGGACTTAACGAAAGCTTGATTTCTTCTCTTCGAAGGGTGGGGGCAGGAGATGAGGGTATGCAACTTGATGCGCCACAGCTTCAGATGAATCTTGAGCTACTTGAAAACCTTGAACCACCGCACTCGCTCTCGCTTGATGACTTGGTTAATCCAGCACAGATAAGTCAGCTCTTTATGGAGCGTAACCTTACCGGACAAATGCTTTTCATGCTTTTGTTTGGTGGTATTGGTCTTGCTGAACTATGGAAATACAACGCAGGAAAGGGTCGTGCTCGCAAACAGGCGCGCGTGCTTCGACCAAAGTTCAAAAAAATGTTTGGCGAAACCTATAAGGAAGGTGACGAGTACGCTATTGCAGCCGAAGCTTCAGGAAACGTGGGTGAGGTACTGAAAGAGTTCCTGGTCGGTAACGGAAAACCTTTTGGTCTTGAAGGTCTTAAAAGTTTGATGACGTTTGACACTAAGGGCTCGTGGCTCTCACTTTCTCCAGAATTTGTGATGTTCTCCATGCGACTTTCAGGAGAACGCACCGGAGAATTCCCGGTTGCCGTCACAGGAAACCCAACCTCGTGGCTTTCAATGCTTGGTTCATTCTATGCAAAAGGGATCGCAAGCTTCGATCACGGCGCAAGCACTATTCCGGAGGTGAAGATGTACGCAAAGATGGAAGATAGGTATCGAGACAGAGAGGGCCTCACTAAGGATCTTTTCGGCGAGATGCTTCCTGGATTCACCGATCTTATTTTCATCGGACGTCGTATCAATACGCTTCAAAAAGAAGGGAAGACGGCAGCTGATAAAGAGATGCAAGAACTCTCTACTGCGTTCAAGAATGCATATGCGGAGATGGTTTTTGGGCACTTGATCTCCCGTGCACGCTATGCACGCACCAAGATCGACTACTACCAGAAAGCATACGAAGACCTTAAAGAAAACGGTAAGTTTGATGATCTGGGCGTCGAGCGTCTTACCAATCTTCCGAACCTCAACATTGAATTCGGGGGTGCAACGATTGA
>CAYXXJ010000082.1:0-2600 GCA_964469095.1 uncultured Candidatus Saccharibacteria bacterium | reverse complement strand
TTAAGCCGCACTCCTAAGGGAGTGCGGCTTTTCTCTTATGCATTTAGCGTAGGCGAAGTGAAGAAAGTACTTCGTCGTACGCGGCGCGTATAGGGTCTGTTGGTGAGTGATACGTCACTGAGAGCGCGACTGCTGCTTTTTCATGGAGGAGTGCGACAGTCTCTCCTTGATAGAGTCCTGACCAGTTGTAATGCACTGAAGGAAGGCCTGCAGTCATACGCGACGTGTAGGTACCATCAGAAATCTGGAAATTTGAAGTTGGTGCCTTAAGCCAATCATCAAGCGTAAATTCTTCTCCTACTGACACTATCTCGATAGTGAGTGCTGTTGGCCCTTCTCCTCCTGCCACAACAGGAACGGCATCTTCTTCACGTATCAACTGTATGACATACAAACCTTCACCCACTTGTCCTTCAGACAACACATAGCCTTCAGGGTAACTAAAGGAAATACCATACGTATCGTTTGCATAGACCTGACCCACGTCTTCTCCAAGAGGTGCAAGTGCTGGTGTGGCGATGAATAAATATGCTGCAGCAAGCACAGCAAGCGTGACCGCAATACCAAGTGCTATGGGTTTCATGTCCCCTAGTTTACCAAATACACAATGCTTCGGTGCTACTCTATATGTATATGGATATCTTCTTCACCTGGCTCACGACCCAGTTCTCTGCCGAAGCGACCTCTGAATACGCGACCTGGTATGGTCTTCTTGAAAAGCCTTTCTTTGCGCCCCCTCCTGCCCTCTTCGGTATTGCGTGGGGCGTTATTTATCCCCTTATCGCAATCGCACTCCTCTATACGCTCTATCTTCGGTTTGTGAAGAAAGCGATACCGACAGGATTTCTGACACTGTTCCTAGTAAACATGGTGTTTAATCTTACGTTTACGCCTGTTGCGCTTGGCACCAAAGATAATCTTCTTACCTCAGTCCATATTCTCTTTGTACTTGGCACCCTCCTCTGGCTTATGAAAGATGCGTGGCGCCTCTCAAGACCTGTCTTTATTCTCCTCATCCCGTACGTGCTCTGGGGAACCTTTGCGACCGTCCTCCAGATCACCATCACTGCCCTCAACTGGGGCATGGTATAGTCTTGGTCGACGTGGTGCGGAACGACCCGACTACAGCATCCGCACGACGTCCTGGCGCCCGAGCTGTTCTACACGTAGAACCTCGGGCGCTCTTGCTAGCACAACACCGCCTTAGGGGGCGGTGTTTTCTGTCCTATTTCTTCCAGTCTCGAATGAGGATGGTCTGCTTCTTAGTGTCGACCACCAGTTTCAGTTTCTGGCGCTCCTTCCACTTAAAACTCTTTATCACCGCACGTGGGAGTGTGATCGCATAGCTTGCGCCTCCACTTACCTTAGTGAGAGAGCGAATGTCTTCGTTCCCTTCTGCTTTTCTGCCAGTTTTTGATGCCATGCGTCGAAAGAATGATTCCTAAGTGAGTAGAATACCATCCTTGTCATGATGTCTATGTGTATACAAAAACGGGCCCGGCAATACTGCCGAGCCCGCTGTAGTAAGTTAGAGGTAGTTAACGTCCTCCTGAGAAACCGCCGCCGCTAAAGCCGCCGCCGCCCCCAGAAAAACCGCCGCCTCCGCTGCCCGATCCCCATCCACCGGATGAAGAATACATACCCTTCGATTCACCTATCGCTTGCACGACAGGACCAAGGATGACGCCGATCACAAAGCCGACGACCGCAAGCACAAGGATCACAAAGAAGCTTCCTGGAAGTGTGAGAGCGAACACGACACCAGTAACGGCGCCAAGCGAACCCCCTGCTGTCCAATGCATAAAGCTTCCGATGAGCGTAATGATTCCTCCGATGAGAAGAACCGTCGCCAGCAGACCTTGATGGGCTGCAATTTCCTCAGCATTGTCGATTGCCGGATATCCCGTCGCTTCGCCCCGAATGAGAGCTGCAAGCGCTGTGATTCCGTCAGTAAGCGCGGTCGTATAGTCTTCGTGACCTGCGAACTCTTCTCTGAAGTGAGGTCGCATGCGCTCGTTGTAGATTGCTCTCGCGGTAACATCGGGGATCGCGCCTTCAAGGCCCGAACCGATTTCCAGACGAACCTGGAAGTCTTCCACATCCGTGAGGATGGTGATAAGCACTCCGTTGTCTAGATCTCTTTGACCAATACCCCACGTATCTGCAACCCGAATCGAGTAGTCTTCAATCGACTCATCGCCGATTGTCGGGACCGTGAGGATAACCACTTGCGGGTGACCCTCGTACGTTTCGATTTGCTCAATCTGTGCCGTGAGTTGGCTTTCTTGAGCGGGAGTGAGCACGTTCGAATAGTCGTTTACACGACCACGAAGTGCTGGAACAGGCTCTTCGGCTGCAGCGCCCACCGTCAGAAAGACGGTGAGCGCCAGGGCCGAGAGACAGCGAATAAGCTGTCTCATAGGTCACCTCCTCGGTTGTTTGGTTATGGCGTGGAGAAGTCGATCGTCGGCGCGTTGCGCGACTCTTCAGACCCTTCGAAATATTCTCGGGTCTCAAAGCCGGTGGCGCCGGCGATCAAACTACCGGGAAAACCCCGGACCTGCCGATTGTACGCACGGGTTGCTGCCTGCACGTTGTCT
>CAYXXJ010000081.1:1880-2800 GCA_964469095.1 uncultured Candidatus Saccharibacteria bacterium | reverse complement strand
TGTACGAAAGACCGGACTTCGTACGATGGTTATTGCTGAGATTGAACGTGAGCTTGCGGCTGAGCGCGCCGAACTCGCGTCAATTGATCGGTTTGTTGAGGAGATAGAGGATAAAGAAAGTCTTCGAATCGCAGAACTTTCAACTTCGTTTGCATCGCGTCTTGAAGAATTGAAGCGTGCGGTGGATCGCGCGGTACCGATTCAGTCTTCAGGCGATCGTATGGTTAAAGACATGACTGCCCGCGGAGGTCTTGATCGCATTGTGCGAGAACAGCTACAAGCAGAGATTACTGCGCAGGTGGTAGAGCATCGGTCGCAGGAGGCAAAGTCTGCAAAACCGAGAGAGTATTCAGTGCAAGAACAGTACGCAGCGCTTAATCAGGAACTGCAGTACACCGTCCATGACGCTGCAGGAGGGGAAAGCTCGCTCTTTATTGAAGATCGACTCCTCAATCGCTTTACGTGCAAACCAGCGCTTGAGTACCGTCCTCGTGGACATAACGGAGCTATTGCTGAATAGTACGCACTTTCGTTCCGTGTAACTGAGCAGGGAAAAACTGATCCAATATTTGAATCAGAACTCCCCATACAAACACTCTTTGCCAAGGAACTTTCGCCGGCTCAAGTAGCTACGGAAGTGCGTCGTTGGATAGAAAGCAAACGAAACGAGGCATCAATGGTTGCTAAGCTCTATGCTCTTGAGGGAGATATAGCGAAGCGTAGGGAAGAAGTTGAACTGCCAGCGTCCGTTAATCTCTCTTCACAAGACGCCAAAAATAAATTAACTGATCTGTTCGATAAGCTTATACCCAAAGCTCGAATTCAAGATGAGTTAACACAGGTTGAGACAGCGCTGGGTGTAATTGAAAAGCGTGCCAATGAATTTGATGATGTGACAAACCTTCGCCGCCCAAGGACGC
>CAYXXJ010000081.1:0-1870 GCA_964469095.1 uncultured Candidatus Saccharibacteria bacterium | reverse complement strand
GGAGAACGAGAGCGTAGAAAGCGCCAACGTTCAAAACAGAAGGCTTCCTACGCAGAACTGTTCCAAGAGGTCAGAAAACAAGAACGACGTCTGGCTACGATTGAACGAGATCGTGAAAATCCGAGACCAGCTTTTGCAGAAGAACACCAGCGAGCACAGGCGTTGGTAGATTTCCTCCGTCGAGAAGGAAATCGTCGGTTCCTTAGCCAGGCAAAAGTATCGTTTGAGTATCTACCAGATGTTAATACGAGAAACTACAACATTCGCCTCACTGATCGAAGGGTTATATCTCTTGGAAAACCTAAGATACAGAGAGTAGTAGAGCTGCATCTCGATGATCTTATGAATACTTTGCAGGATCCTCGGCTTCGCACTGATGCGGATCGTAAAGAGGTGCTGCTTGCGATCTTTACCCCTGCAGGACGAATTATTGAAACCCTACAGGGCAACAATCGTTCCGGTAAAAGTCGTGCCGCGTAGGTACGCATCAAACTGAGCAAGCTTGCTGCCATTAATAATGGCAACCTCAAGTCCCATACGCTCTGCTTCTTTTGCAGCAACTGGATCAAACGGGGAAGACAAACCCGGATCCCATTCTGCAGGTATGAGTTTTCGGAATTCTTTCCATGAAAGACGAGGGAGTGGTTGTGCCGAAGAATCTTTTCGTGGATCGGCGCTGTATACGTAATCAATGTTTGAAAGATTCACGAGTTTTTTTGCACCAAGCTTCTTTGCTGCCATCACTGCGCAATAGTCAGTGGACCATCCTGGCTTCCATCCTGCACCAATAATCACCGCATCCTTACCACGCACGCCTCTCGAAGGATTTTTCACAATCGTTGACTGTGCTTCTTCTGCAAACAAGGTGCGAAGGAGGTGTGCGTTCTGCCGTGTTGCGTGAATACCAAGCCAATCAAGATCTTCACGACTCGTATCACCACGCACCTCGCGTGCCGCATCTTGATAGCGCCTGGCCGTTTTACCGCCGCCCGTGATTATATAAAAAGAAACTCCTCGACCAACATGATCGAGGATGAGCGAACGAAACTCTTGGAGGAACGCCGTAGCAATACCGTCAGGGACGATAAGAGAACCTCCTACGGAGACCACAACATATTCCCGCTTTTGCGTGAGGCGCATAAGGCCAAGGTTTGACGGCTAGTAGCTATTGTACCTCCCGAGGCAAGGAGCGCAACTTGTGGAAATAGTAAAACGTATGCAAATAAAAATAGTGAAGGGGACGCGGAATGCGTCCCCTTCGGGTCGGTTAGCTCGAGTATGGTGCACGGCCGTAAAGTGACAGACCTTCTTCGAAGACCTGCACAACGCTGAGGTTCGTGAATTGATCTTCGGCGTCTGCCGCAGCTGCTTCGCGAGCAGCCGCCTCTGCTTCCTCGATGCCCGAGCGATACACGTCGTGTGCATGCTCTTCTTGGGCTGGATGCAAAGGATTGATCGTCTTCACGAACGCGCTGACGGACATGCCGTCTTTACGAGCACGACGGAGGGCCGCCATGCCTTGTTCGCCGAGACCGCGCTTATCAAGCGCGACCCAGACACGTGCCAACTCCAATGAGCGATAGGTGTCCATAAAAACCTCCCTAGTTGACCTGGTAATATAGTATCATATATAACATTATTTGTCAATATCCAGGAAGAATAGCCGTTTAGGGCAGGGAATAGGCCATCTTTAGGGTGCTTGACGGGGTTCTGGCGCTCCTATAGGATAGCCGTATTGCCCCCATGTGGGGGCGGGTATTTTTTCGCTCGTTGAAATCTGAATAGATGAGACCAAAACAAAAGGTAGGAAAACAAGAATTCTTGTGTTCCGCCTATTCTTAATGAGAGTTTGATCCTAGCTCAGGATGAA
>CAYXXJ010000080.1:0-2819 GCA_964469095.1 uncultured Candidatus Saccharibacteria bacterium | reverse complement strand
TTCATATATATAGATCCTAGAACTCATTACCCAGATCCCCGTATCCTTTCGTATCAAGTGCTGCAAAGGAGGTGCGCTTGTCGTCGAAGAAGAGTTCAACTCGTCCGGTAGGGCCGTTACGATGCTTCTCCACAAGAATCTCTGCAATGTTGGTTCGCTCCGCGTCAGGATTACGCTTGTCCTCACGGTGAATGAACATAACCACGTCAGCGTCTTGTTCAATGGAGCCTGAGTCACGAAGGTCTGAAAGACGAGGTTTGCCTCCGCGCTGCTCAACCGCACGAGAAAGCTGAGAGAGGGCAAGTACGGGCACGTTAAGTTCGCGAGCAAGACCCTTCAATGAGCGAGAGATCTCGGTAACCTGCTGCACCATAGAATCTGAGGCTTTAGCCCCTACGGGAGTCATAAGCTGGAGGTAGTCGACCACAATGAGTCCAATACCGCGCTCGCGCTTCAAGCGTCGCGCCACTGCACGCATCGCTAGAATATTGTTACCTGGCTTATCATCAATATAAATAGGAGCCTTTGAGAGCGACTCGAGCGCGTCTCTGATTCTTCCAAAGTCATCCTCATCTCGTACAGCGCCTGTACGAATCTTCCAGGAATCGACTGAAGATTCAGCTGCGAGCATACGATCAATCAATTGCTCCGAACTCATTTCAAGCGAAAAGATACCCACGGGTACGTTATGACGCACGGCAGCGTTACGAGCGATATCAAGTGCAAATGAGGTTTTACCCACTGAAGGACGTGCAGCAAGAATCACCAAGTCTGAAGGATGGAGACCAGATAGCAAATTATCAAGCGGTGGGTAGCCAGTAGGGACACCACGGATACCATCTTCACGTTTTGAGAGTGCATCAATACGCTCAAAGGTTTCATCCACCTTGTCAGCAATTGAAATAAATTTATGCGTCGCAACCCCAGAGCCAATAGCCATTACCGCTTTCTCAGCCTCATCTAAAACAACATGAGTATCCTGCGCCTCATCATAGGCGTTCTCGGTCATATCACTTGCCGCATCAATTAATGAGCGGAGAAGGTGTTTTCTCGCAACTAGATCAGCGTAGTGCGCATAGTTACCGGGCGATGGTGCAGCGTTTGCAAGTTCTGCAAGGTACGCGCGTCCGCCAATACGCTCAAGGTTTCCATTTGCCTGAAGTTTTTCTGAAAGCGAAAGAAGATCGACTGGATTACCGCGATCAGTCAGTTCACGCATCGCTTCATACACTAGTTTGTGTTTCTCTGCGTAGAACGAATCACCACGAACTGTGTCGCCAACGTCATGAATAGCGTCAGGCTTCAAAAGAAGCGCACCAAGAAGACCGCGCTCGCTTTCAAGCGACTGAGGAGGTACACGAAGCGTCGGATCAGCCATCACTTGCAGTATACGCGCAGCCTCACGAGGCTGCACTAGCAGGGAATAGGGGATTTACGGGGATTACCTGTGGATGGCGGGGGTACTTGACAAAATAACACCCATGTGATACATTACTGCCAGACGTTCTCTGTGGGTAACGGTCTCAGGGTGGCAAGGCGAAAGCCATGGGGTGGAGCGTAGATGCCTAGTCTACGACCCGCCTACGGAAGCCCTCGGCGCTCCGTCCAACCTGGTCTTGTACCCACAGATGCCGTAAGGCACGTATCCGGCTCCCGGCAAAAGCGGATATCGAACTCGGAGGGCTCTTGCGCAAGCAAGAGCCCTTTTGTTATCCCTTTTTCGTAAAGAGTGTGCCTGTAGGTTTGTCTTCGACTACGTATCCGTGCGCGAGGAGTTGTGCCCGAAGTTCGTCGCTTTTGGCAAAATCTTTTTGTGCGCGTGCGTCTTCACGTGCTTTTGCAAGCACTCGAACGTCTTCAGGAAGGGCTTCAAGCGTTAGTGCTTTTGGTTCTTCAGGAGGGTGAGTAAGTGAAAGACCAAAGAGTTCGTCTGCAACAAGAAGCGCCTTCTTTTTTACGGCTGGTGCAGCGTCGCCCTCAACGATTTGCCAAAGGGCTGCAAGAGCCTGTGGGGTATGTAGGTCATCAAACACTTTCTCAGCAAGAGAAACACTTGCAGTGCTAGGTTCTACTGCAGCAAGCGTTCGTGCGATATACCAGAGGCGCTTGAGTGCATCTTCTGATGCTTGCAGTGATTCCCAAGTAAAAGAGAGTGGTGTGCGGTAGTGAGCCTGAAGGAAGAGATAGCGAAGCGCGAGTGGGTGGATGCCGCGCTTTTGTATATCCTCAAGAGTGTAGGTGTTGCCCAGTGACTTTGAGATCTTCTCGCCACCAATGGTAAGAAATGCGTTATGGAGCCAGTAGCGAACAAAGGGTTTCTTCCCAGTCGCACCCTCTGATTGTGCAATCTCGTTATTGTGATGCACCTGAATATGATCTTGTCCGCCAGTATGCAGATCAATCGTAGGACCAAGCAGTGTGGTTGCCATTGCTGAACACTCGATAGACCACCCAGGATTTCCTTTACCCCAGGGAGAATCCCACTGCTGAAGATCATTTGGTTTTGCTACGCGCCAGAGCACAAAGTCATGCTGGTTCTTTTTCTCACCAACCTCTACCCGAGTCCCAGCTTTGAGAGATATTGCGCGCACGTTTCCAAGAATGCCGTAGTCGCCAAACTTTTCGGTATTGAAATAGACGCCGTCGCTTGTGGTATAGCTGAGACCCTTTCTTTCAAGCGCTCGAATCATCTCCATCAACTCTTCGTGATGAAGGTGACCATCTGAGTTTGCCATCTCCCAGAGAATAGCTGCTGCAGAAAGACACAATCGTTTGTCAGCATTTTTGCCCTCGGCATCCTTTTCAAGAAAGGTGATTCC
>CAYXXJ010000079.1:0-2861 GCA_964469095.1 uncultured Candidatus Saccharibacteria bacterium | reverse complement strand
ACCGCGAGCACAAGCGCAAGGCCTGCACTCTGAAGGAAATTCCACATTATCCGTTCTCCCTTCGTGCAAAAGGCCAAAGACGTATCGTCCGTGGCCAAGTCGTGACAATACCACATTCTGTACGAGAAGCCAGAGAGACAAGGTCTGGTATCATTCCTTCCTATGTCGATAGGCGAAGACGCGCTCGCGCTCCACAAGGAAAAGAAAGGCAAGATTGGAATCGCGACCAAGATCGATCTCACGGTTCGAGAGAATCTCGCGCTTGCGTATACTCCTGGTGTGGGCGCAGTCTCAACGTATCTTGCAGAGCACCCAGGAGAAACAGGAGAGTACTCAGTGAAAGGGAATGCAATTGCCGTTATTTCTGACGGTTCAGCCGTACTTGGTCTTGGGAACATTGGTCCGTATGGAGCCCTGCCTGTCATGGAGGGTAAGGCGCTCATCTTTAAACAGTTTGCGGGCATCGATGCATGGCCGTTGGTACTTTCAACACAAGATCCTGAAGAAATTATCGCAGTAGTGAAAGCGATCGCGCCTTCGTTTGCAGGTATTAACCTTGAAGATATAGCCGCGCCCCAGTGTTTTGAGATAGAAAAGCGTCTCATTGAAGAGCTTGATATGCCGGTTATGCATGATGATCAGCATGGCACTGCAATCGTCGTGCTTGCAGGACTTATAAATGCACTCAAGGTTGTAGAGAAAGAGTTTGCATCAGCCAAGGTGGTAATCGTTGGCGCGGGTGCTGCGGGAGCTGCAACAGCAAAACTACTCGTTGCTGCGGGCATACACGATGTCGTGGTGATTGATCGCGCAGGAATCATAGGGAAGGCACGTCCTGATCTTGCTGGTGTAAAGCTTGAACTTGCGCACCTCACTAATCCACGAAATCTCGAAGGCACACTCGAAGATGCACTCACTGATGCTGATGTGGTCATTGGTCTTTCTGGCGCGGGTAGACTCGCAAAGGGACATATCGAACGTATGGCTAAAGACGCGATTGTATTTGCGCTCGCTAATCCCACCCCAGAAATACTCCCTGACGAAGCGTATGCGGGTGGTGCTGCAGTTGTTGCAACGGGACGAAGTGATTTTCCTAATCAGATTAATAACGCGCTCGTATTTCCTGGAGTCTTCAAAGGAGCACTTCAAGGAAAGGTGCGTCGCATTACTGAAGACATGAAGCTTGCTGCTGCGCGAGCACTTGCGTCCCTCGTTGAGCCAACCCGAGAGCAGTTGATGCCAGATATTTTGGATGAACGAGTAGTACCTACGATTGCATCTGCAGTACAGGAGGGGTGAGTGAGGTACACTAGAGAAGTACTTTTACTTCCTAGTTTCATCCCATGAATTACACTGGCGCAATTAAAAACGTAGGCGGCTTTTGTCTCGGACTTCTGCTCCTCACGTTAGGACTGCTCAATCCTGGTGTGGTGAATGCACAGGAGCAAGGATCAGGCGCAACACAGAACCCAGCATCATCCTGGGTAGACCTGCTTCTTGGTGGGCCTACCCAGACTGGTGACAATTCTGGAGGATGGACTTCATGGTTCGGGGGCAACGCCAACCCTGCACAAGGAAACGGCAACGCTGGTGTGGTGACTCAGTACGGAAACGTCATTGGGAATATGGGTGAAGGGGTAACGAATAACCCTCTCGTGAACGGGTTCCTTGATACGGTTATTGGTATCGGAAACACCACCGGGGTGTGGCCAAACGGAAGCGGTAATCCGATTATTGATGGCACCGTAAATATTATCGTTGATGGCATTACTGCTGTGGTGAATATCTTCGCAGGAGGAGTGAGTGGCGATCCAGTTGAAACCGGCGATGCACAAGGTTCCGATACTCATAGCGGCGGCAGTAATAGCACGGTCACTGAGCAGGGAGAGCATGGAAACGATTCGCCTAGTAGCGACGCTGGTCGCCAAAGCGGCGGCTCAGGCAGCGCGCCTTCCATACCAGGTGCGTCCCGCGGAACGGTAGGTAATCCGTTTAGTGATGGTACGGATAAAAATGATGCGCCAAGCGATAATGATGAGACGACAAGTAATCCATATCTCTTCGAGTACGACCCTTCGTCAACCAATAACAACCCAAGCGGCGCAGGTTCAATGGACCGATAAAAATGCGGAGACGCAGGGATTCGAACCCTGGAGAGCTTTTACACCCTACCTCGTTAGCAGTGAGGCGCTTTCGACCACTCAGCCACGTCTCCTATACGGACTAACTTAGCATTTTGCGCCTAATGAGCCAATGCGACACAGACAATGTCTGTTGCTCCTGCGTCGCGTAGCGCCTTCGCTCCCGCAGTAAAGGTTGCGCCGGTGGTCACCACGTCATCTATAAGAAGGTAGATAGGTGAGGGGTCGAGTGTGGATGCCGAGAATGCCCCTTTTAGATTTTCAAGACGCGCTGCTCTTGTGAGATGGGTTTGTGACTCGGTATTTCGAACACGGGTAAGAAGTTCAGTTGCAGGGGTACCTTCAAGGTGAAGGGAAGTGAGTGCCGCTTGTGCAATATGTTCTGTCTGGTTATAACCGCGTTCTCGAGTGCGTTCTTTTGAAAGCGGTATAGGTACGAGAATGTAATTTCTTGGTTCGTGCGTATCTTGTTCAGTTACGTACTCATCGAGGTAGACGCTCAGCATCTTTCCTAAAAGTGCAGCAGCACGGGCGTTTCGGTGATACTTCGTCTCAATAATAAGAGCCGATACTGCAGGGTGTTTGTACGGGAGAAGGGCCACAATCTTCTCGCTTTGATGCGCGATGATGTGCGGTGACATAAGACGCCGAACCTCTTCTTTCTGCAGAGACGCAACCTGCGCGTCCGTTTGCCGCATGGGGCAGAGGGCCCGCGAAAAC
>CAYXXJ010000078.1:0-2971 GCA_964469095.1 uncultured Candidatus Saccharibacteria bacterium | reverse complement strand
CCAGCAAGCAGTCGCGCAATCCTATTCGCACAGGATCACGATCCACAACCACTCGAATGCAACGATCATGTACGTCTACTACCGCTGGTCAGGTGACCCAAACTGGGGGCCTGACCGACTTGGTTCAAGCGTCATCTATCCTGGTGACCTGAGCTGGTACTTCGATGTACAGACGCCAAACTGCTCGAACCTCGATTTCTTGGCACGAAGAAACGACAACCGAGACGTGATGTTCACTTTGAATCCCTGTGTCGCCGGCGTCGAAGAAATCGACATCTTTGACACGTACTACCAAGTGAACCAGCGCTAAGCGTATATGGCCGAGACAGAAACGTCTCGGCCATTCTCTTTTACACTCCTGCTGCTTGAAGTGCTGCTTTAGTTTTTGGCCCAACTGCGCCTGTTTGCTCTAATCCTTTGGCTGCTTGAAATGCTTTAAGTGCACGCGTTGTGCAACTATCCATAACACCAGTCACCGGGCAGCCAATAAGAAGCTCTCCTTGGGGCGGATAGAAACCAAGCTTCTTCAATGCGATCTGGAGCGCGTAGGCTTGTGCATGCACTGTGTTTGCTTGCGGAACACCCACGGCCCACGCGTATGGAAGCGTAGCGGTATCAGTGCTGGTTACAGGAGCTCCAAGATACTTCTCTATGCCGCGTGCGGTTTGTCGTGCCATATCCGCAATCGTTAGATTTCGTACTTCTGCATTCTTTACTTTTGATTCGTACAAGTAGGCATACTCAACAAGCACTGATGGGAACGGTGCGGTGTTATACGCGCCAAGCGCAATTAAACTCTGATCTTCAACGACGCCATAGTTTTCAATAGGAAGTGTGGAAGAAGCGTTGTACTTGTTTAGTTCAAAGGCAATCGCTTCACCAAGTGGGCGCGACGCTGCTGCGTTCCCAAATTCTTTATCAGGCACATACACCGCAAATCCTTGGTGGTTTTGTGCACCCGTGTCATTTAGGTGAATATGCACCACGAGGTCATACCCTTCATCAGTGGCCCATTTCGTAATGCCATAAAGACGAAGAGCTACGTCTGTTGCAGCAGTATTATGTGCAGGCTCAAAGTCTCTCGCTTCAATCTCTCCTTTCTTGAGGGCTCTCGTAAAGCTGCGCTTTTTTGTTTTTACAAATGATGCAATAGATTTCCATTCATCAGTGAAATAGTCTTGGAGTTCTGGAAGCCACGCGAGCTGATCACGGGCTACCGTGACTTCAAGTCTTGGATCAGTGCGTAGTTCGTTTGCAATCTTATTTGCAATATCAACTGCAATGTCGCGCTCCTTAAGGTCGCCAAGAACAGCACCCCCGTAGCCTGGCTCATGGCCTGGCATAAGCAGTATTTTTACTTTATCTCCTCCCTGGGAGGCCCATCCATAGTTAGTGCGTACCTCTTCCTGCGTGACGACCGTTGGAAACGCGGCAGATGCGCTATGCGGCAAGAGTAAGAGTGTGAGGAGTAGAAGTGCTGCGCGTCTCATAGGTTCTTTATACCTTATAGACGTACGAATGAAGAACGTATGACTTGCTTTATTTCGTACGAATATCAAACGAGAATGAGAAATACGAAGAGAGGAGCAATACAGCGACTGCACTTATCCCAATAGAGAGAAGCTGTTGGGGGAAGAAAAACGCTGCGAGATAGGTTCCGACGGTAAAGAGAATAAGGATGGTAGTGTTAACGAGTCGATCGATACCTCCCTTGAATCTGCGGTGATCAATAGAAAATGGCGAGGCGCTATACAGAATGAGACTTCCGTAACACACAATCGCAGTCGTAAGTTGAATAAGCGGAACATCGGTAACACCAAGAATAAGAATAGGGATAGCGCTCATGAAGAGGTAGACGCCGGGATATTCTGAGATCCAATTTGCTGCTTGAATCATCCGTTCGCGGAACGACGATTTATCCTGCGAACCAACAACGTTTGCAAAGATAATCGAAGAAATAATGAACGCGACTGCACTAATGACCAGGTAGATGACCGCAACATCAACTACCGGAGGGAGTTCGTTGAGATTTAGAATGACTAGTCCTGTGAAAAAGAGGTTTGCAGTGCCGATAAACGCAGATACATCAAGACCAACAGACGCCTCTTGATCATGCTTATTCTTTGCACGATGCTCCTCTACACGCCGCCTCAGGAGATGAATCATAGGAGAATACTAGCATTAGGCTCTCTGGTGCCATCCACATTGTGCTGGGGTCTGAGACGATTATGGAACTTTTTAGGTATTTCATACCGATAGAAGTCGCTTTAGACTATCGTCCGCAAGGCTAGATACAACATAGTCAGCCTCTGAAAAATCTTGATGGGCCGTATGCTTGTCAGGAACAGCCACAACAACACAGCCCGCAGCCTTTCCTGACCGAATACCGTTTACGGCATCTTCGAGCACTAAGCAGGAATCTGCAGGCACACCCAGTAACTCGACTGCTTTGAGGTAAATTTCCGGGTCAGGTTTCCCCACCTTCACGTCCTGGCTGGTAACAATGAACTCGAATCGGTCTGATATATTCGCCCGGCCGAGTAGTATGTCCACCCATCCTCTGTTCGATGACGTAGCGATGGCTTTTCGTATGGAGTGAGCGTCTAGAAAATCAAGGAGTTCGACCAGTCCTGCCATGGGTTCTGATTTGGTTTTGAGGAGCTCGATGTATTTCCCGTCTCTTTCGAGCATTACCTTCTCAGGATCCTCGGTTATGTCCAGCTCCTTGCACATGGTTTCGATAGCATGTACGCCCTCCTGTCCCATCATTTTCACCTGCACGTCGAGCGTAAAGACCTTGTCGTATTTTTTGGCCACTTCTTCTTGTGCGAGAAAAAACAACGTCTCCGTGTCGAACATAAGCCCGTCCATGTCGAATATAACTGCCTGAATCTTATACATGTGAAGAGTATACCTTTGGCTGGCTGTCTGGGACGTATTTGGAGCCTTTTTGACACGCATGGTAGGGTCT
>CAYXXJ010000077.1:0-2985 GCA_964469095.1 uncultured Candidatus Saccharibacteria bacterium | reverse complement strand
CATCTCAAAGTCCATCTGGGTAAGTTCTGAGAGGTGGCGGGTCGTTGCGCTCTTTTCTGCACGGAAGATCTTTGCAATCGTGAAAGCACGCTCAAAAGCACCCACCATAATCTGCTTATAGAGCTGGGGTGAGGTTGCAAGGTATGCGGTGCGATCGTTGTAGTACTCAACCTTAAACACGGCTGACCCTCCTTCAGCGTCTCCGCCAACGAGTGCTGGTGCAGTGAATTCCGTAAAGCCTTGGCGCTTTAGAGATGCGCGATACGCATCAAGCACGGTTGCTTGTACCGAAAACACATCACGATCACGGGTTGAACGAAGTGTGTATGGACGATAGTCGAAGCGTGTCTCGATCGTGAGATCTGCCGCATCTTTATCAAACGGAATCTCAGCAGCTTTTGAAAGTATCTCGATACCCTTCACTTCAAGCTCAATGTCACCATTTTGCTTACCTGCTGAAATATTTTTCTCCGGGCGCGCGTTTACGACACCTTCTACGCGGACCACATACTCCTGACGACACTCTTTTGCAGTTTCAAGTGCCTCGCTTCCCGGAAGTACGACACCCTGTACCGAGCCGGTGCGGTCTCTAAAATCAAAGAAAACCATCTTACCCTGGTCACGGCGCACCTCAATAAAGCCGCCAATGACGACGGACTCACCCTTTTTTGTTCCCAAATCTCCAATTAGGACGCGTTCTTTCATGATTCCCCTAACATAGCACGCCCGGCGCCTCAGAAGGAGGGGCCGGGCGTAGGGTTAGTGTTTCTTGAGAATGTAGCCCTCGGGAAGCTGTTGACCGCATTTACTGCAGGTTCCAAGCTTCTTCTTTTCCATGGGTTTAGCGCCAAACTCGACGTAGAGCGCCTGTTCTCCCTCTGGAGTGGTAGAGCAGGCAATACTCTTTATTTCGTACAGGGCAGACTTCTCTTTGAGAACCTCATCAAAGGCTTCCCAACGGTCTGGACCCGTAAAGAGTCGACTGAGTTCCATCGACAGATCTCCTTTCTTTTCGCACCCTATACCTGAAAAAGGTAAAAGCAAGCGCCCGTACAGGTATCTGTACGGGCGCACTATCTCTAAAGCAGAGTGAACTCTATCGGCAGCTCACCGCCTTCGTTGGTCACTTGCCATGTTCCCTCGCCGTTCTCATCAAGTACGAAAGAGAGAATATTATTTTCTCCAAACGACGTGAGGAGTACGAGAGCTTGTATGGACTCGTCAAACACAAGTCCAATAATGCTACCGACCATCTCGGAGCCCTGTAAGGGGGTTCCAAGAATTTCGGCTGCTTCAGGCTTCAGCGTGCAAGAGAACGCACGACCGAGAAGGCTCGCAGGTGTTCCTGCAATGCCAGCTCGCACTAACGCTTGTGAAAGCGTTTCGAGCTTATTCGATGTAGAGGTCAATGACTACCCTTTCTTTTCTGGCGGTCTTTCGCACTATACAATACTTATGAATTTTCGCAATCTCTCTTACGTTCATCTTTGTGTTCGTATACCTAGCTACTCACTAATCTGGGTGCATAAACCAAAAGAGAGAGGAGTTGGTTAGTACGGTGGCCGGAGTGATATGCACAGACTCTTTACATACTCTTCTATATATGCTACGTTACTCCCAGACCACAGGGAGAGGTACATGAAGAATATGATCGCTGCTTTCGTACGAAGCCTGCGTCCGCGCAGTTCGTCGACTTCCCCTTCGCTCCAACATTCAACCTATAAAGCGCCCCCGCCGAATCCGAATCGCGACTTCAAAGCCGCATTCGAAGGCGCCGGCGTTACCGGATTCGAGAACTTCAACTAAATCGAAGCTCTCGCAAAGAATACAGCCGCCGTACACTTTTGTACGGCGGCTTTCTGTTATCCCCTCTCCATTCGTTGACGTACCTACCACTTCGGCATGAGCATCGTTTCTAGGGGCTCCTTTGTAAAACGGTGGGAGACTATTATGCGCGCGCTGCTGAATCTCATCTCCGATCCTCGTACCGTACGAATTCTACTCTTACTCTTTCTGCTTTCGTTTCTTTTGAGTGCACAAGTCAAAAGGGAACGTAGCAGCATCATTGCGTGGATTCGTATCCAGCAAGAACTGTACCTGCCCCATCCGCGACGAGCGCCGCTTCTTGAATGCATGACGCGGCAAGAACGGGTCCAGTTCACCACACTTCCCTTTGAAGACACGGGCACTCAGATTCCGTGGGATAGAAGAAGAGAAGTTTGTAGGGTAGGACGTAACTCTGACGAATACGAGCTGTAAAGCGAAACGCCGCCCGAACACTTCGGGCGGCGGTTTCCTTAAGGTAGGCCTGCGGCTTTCATGCTTTGTATGAGTGCGAGCAGTTCCTGCACAAGTGCCATGAGTCGTGCAATTTCTGCTTGCACATCTGGGGACGCTGCTCCAAGTACCTGAGGTGTGCGAATAAGACTGCTGTCATCTTTTCTCCCACCTCCCCCGCCCCCTCCGCCACGTCTACGGGGCTTTTCTTTTTCCACCTGAGGAGCAGGTTCTGGTGTACTCACTTCTTGAAGCGCTTGTACTGCAGCGTACGCGTTTACACGCTTCCCGGAAACGGTCTTTCCTGAAAGAGAAGCAACTGCGTCTCCTGTATCAAGAAGTACTGACTTTAGTTCGTCTGATGTGCGCGTTGGCGCAACGGCAAGCATAAGTGCGAGCGTACCAGCTACGTGAGGAGTGGCCATTGAGGTGCCGTTTAAATCGTCATAGCCTCCGGGAACGCTGCTCCAGACACCAACTCCTGGAGCGCCAATAGCGACAGAGGTTGCGCCATAGTTTGAAAAAGTAGCAAGCGTGTCAGTCTCGTCTGTTGCAGCAACGCTAATGATGCCTGGCAGATCATACTGAGCTGGATAGGCGTTTGTACTACTTGCGGTTACAGGATCTGGAAGTGCATCAAGATCATCTCCAAGGTGATCTGCTGCACCATTTCCAGCGGCAGTTACAAAGAGTCCGCCGTATGCTTGG
>CAYXXJ010000076.1:2330-3154 GCA_964469095.1 uncultured Candidatus Saccharibacteria bacterium | reverse complement strand
GATGGGAAGTGGAGTGGCGCAAGATTATTCCAGGCAAATGTGTCTCACACGAGGTAGATGTGTACGCAAAGAAAGGTAATGATCACCTTGCAGCAGAATTGAAGTACCACAATGACCCCAACTACAAGACTGATGTGAAAGTGGCACTCTATGTGAAGGCTCGCTTCGATGATATTTGGCACTGCGACCCGAAAGACACCACTACATGCCCTGTGGACTATGGCTACCTCATCACCAACACGAAATTTACCGAAACAGCGATTCAGTATGCTCGTTGTTCAGGCATAGGGCTCATTGGATGGAGCTATCCTACCGAGGGAAATCTCTATGACCGAATCATCGCTGCTGGTATCTATCCAGTCACTGCGCTCACTCAATTACGAAAGGCAGAAAAGCGATTATTGATTGATGACGGGATCGTAACAGTCGGGCAGTTGGGCAAGCGACGAGATGCGCTGCGTGCCATGCGTCTTCCCCCAGAGCGCATAGGGGCAATTATGGCTGAAATAGAAGCGCTTGAAGCTCCGGTTTCGCGCTAGTGGGAGGTATCGGGTACACTGAGACAAATGGCGTCGTGGAAATCTAAAAGTTTTGATCCGGCTTCAACTGAGCCTTTTACCATAAGCCGATCTAAGGTGGACATGTTTACCGAATGCCCGCGTTGCTCGTATCTTGATCTACGTCTTGGGGTGAAGCGTCCCTCAATGCCTGGCTTTACGCTCAACAATGCAGTGGACGAACTCTTTAAACGTGAGTTTGATATCCATCGCGCAAACGGTACAACACACCCACTCATGAAGGCATACGGCCTTGATGCGGTTCCG
>CAYXXJ010000076.1:0-2320 GCA_964469095.1 uncultured Candidatus Saccharibacteria bacterium | reverse complement strand
CTTCGTCGTGGCATCAAGTTCCATCATCCTGAATCAAACCTCATTCTTCGTGGTGGTATCGATGACGCATGGATCACTCCGAAAGGTGAACTTATTATCGTCGACTACAAAGCAACCTCTAAAAAGGAAGGACCGAAGACTGAAGACGATCTCTACGATTCGTATAAAAAGCAGATGGAGGTATATCAATGGCTCTTTAAACAGAACGGTTTTACCGTGCATCCAACAGGGTACTTTGTATACGCGAACGGTAAATCAGACGAAGAAGCATTTGATGGCAAACTTGAATTCGATATCACTCTTATCCCATACCAGGGTGATGATAGCTGGGTAGGCCCAACGCTGGTAGAAATGCGAAAAACACTCTCGCAAAATGAGATACCGGATTATGGTCGCGGTACAGCCTTTGGCGGGAAAGACTGCGAATACTGCGTATACAGAGAAGAAGCAGGGAAGATACTCCAAAAGATTCATCGAGAAACAAAGAAGAAAGCTTGACTCTAAGCTAGTTTAGTGATATAGTATAAACCAGAAGGAGGGTCACGTTTATGAGTGATCAAAAATCCCCTGTTGAGTACGAAGAGACAACGACCCCGGCCGACGGCGCAGCTTGGTTGTGGCTTGGTTTGGTAGCGATCTTTAGCTACCTTGCCACGAGCCACATCGAACCAGGCACGCATCCGTCACCACTCGCTTCGGCGGCTGGTCTCGTGATGTTTGGCGCCGCGCTCGCAGCATGCTTCGCTACGAGACTCAAGACGCAACTTGTCTTGCTTCTCCTCAGCGCAGCTTCGGCCGCCGGACTCTTCGTATACGCAGCACTTTCGACGAGTTAACCCTCGTCCGCTCTTTCAGCCTCACCGCCTCGGAACCTTGTTCCGGGGCGGTTTTGCTATACTCCTCTCATGAAAGATTTGTTTGCCAAACGAGTAGAGGCTGTCGTGAAGACCATCAAGAAAGGAAAGACGATGACGTATGGTCAGGTAGCGGCAGCTGCTGGAAAGCCTGGCGCAGCGCGTGCGGTAGGAAATATCATGGCAAACAACAAGGACAAATCCGTACCATGCCATCGAGTGATACGCGCCGATGGGAAGATTGGCGGGTATAACGCAATCAATGGGCCTTCAAAAGAAGCGCTGCTTCGCGCTGAAGGAGCTATTGCCTGATACACTTGTGGAAGGAGGTGCGTGATGCACGTATTTGTCCTTCCTGCGGTACTTGCTTCTGTGTACGGAGTTCCTTGGACACTCCCGTTATTTTGGTGGCATGCACACCTTGCTACCGCCATACAAAAAGCACAGATTCTGCCACGACCGTCATAACGAGACGCGCTGCCAAACTGGTGGCGCGTTTTGTATACTCTCCCTGATGGATGTGAAGCTTGAACCCTCCTGGAAAGAAGCTCTTCGTGAAGAGTTTCAAAAGCCATACTTTACCGAGCTCACAGAGTTTGTGAAGAAAGAGTACGCAACGACGACCGTATACCCACACCCCAAAAACATCTTTCGTGCATTTGAACTAACACCATTTGAGAAAGTGAAAGTGGTGATTCTTGGTCAGGATCCGTATCACGGACCACAGCAAGCTCATGGCCTCTCTTTTTCTGTAGTGGAAGGAATACAAAACCCACCGTCGCTCAAAAATATCTTCAAGGAACTCACTAGCGATCTCAATACCTCTGAAGTTCCTTCAAGCGACCTCACGCACTGGGCAACTCAGGGAGTACTTCTTCTAAACGCCACGCTTACGGTACGCGCAGGCGCTGCAGGTTCTCATCAGGGAAAAGGATGGGAACAATTCACTGATGCAGTCATCCGTACGCTTTCAGAAAAGCGCGAACAGCTTGTATTTATTCTCTGGGGCAACTACGCGAAGAGGAAGAAGGTGCTCATTGATACCGCTAAGCACTGCGTCATTGAATCAGTGCACCCCTCTCCACTTTCTGCATACGGAGGATTCTTTGGCTCACAGCCATTCTCAAAGACAAACGAGTATCTTTCTTCTACCGGGCAGTCTCCTGTGAACTGGATCTAACTACCAAATCTCCGCTCGGTTCTTAGGGTCACGATAGAGCTTGTCGCCCTTCTTTACGCCAAAGGCTTCATAGAAGGCTGGGAGGTTTGAAGCAGGACCATTGATGCGGAACTGCTCTGGTGAGTGCGGATCAGTGAGCGCTGCCATTTTCTGGTATTCAGGAGTTGCATGACCACACTCAAATACCGCAAAACCAAGGAAGAAACGCTGAATAGGGGTGTAGCCATCGAGTAGTGGCTTCGCAGTTTTAGCTGCACGAAGAAGATAGGCATCAAGCGCGATAGCA
>CAYXXJ010000075.1:0-3167 GCA_964469095.1 uncultured Candidatus Saccharibacteria bacterium | reverse complement strand
AACCGTTATTCGGGATTCACTTCCTCGTCGCCGAAGAAATGGGCAGGGCGTTGCGGCCCACCATGGTGGTGCTCTACCAACTGAGCTACATCGGCAAGGTAGAACGAGGCTAGAGTCCTTTATTTTCTGCACATTTTCAATCTGCTCACTATTTCAGTGCTTATACACATACCTATTCACGAGAAACTATCTACGGTCTTGTATGGTCGAATGAATGGATAAAGCCGATCCTCGCTGCTCTTGCTTCCACCACCAGATAGCACCAGCGGCAATCGTCCTTATCGGCCTCCTCTTTGTAGCAAACGCGCTCCAGGTCCTCTCTGATGGCATTCTTGCCCTCTCATGGCCTGCTCTTCTCGTTATTGCAGGACTTGCAAAGCTCATGGGTCCTTCCTGCAAGTGCTGTAAGCGCTAGCCACACCCCCTCCTGCCGTATTAGTCGTATGACTTGGTATCATAGGTTCATGAACAACCTCTTTCGTAAGTTTGCCCACTGGACGAGCCGCGTGACCGGTACCCCGGCTGCGTTTGCTATTGCGTGCTTTGTGATTGTTGTCTGGGCAGTGACCGGACCTTTCTATGGATTCTCTGACACCTGGCAGCTTGTGATTAATACGGGCACAACCATTCTCACCTTCCTTATGGTGTTCTTGATTCAGAACACTCAGAACCGCGACTCACACGCTATTCACTTGAAGCTCGATGAACTCATTAAGTCGATTAGCTCCGCTCGCAATCAACTCATTGATATTGAAAACAATACTGATGAAGCTATGGCGCACTTTGATCAAGAATTTGATCAGATGCGTAAGTCTGACGACCCTGCCTAGTTCTTCATGTTTGGTCTTATCCTTGTCGCCTCCTCCCAGCTCTTTGCTGAGATAGGTGTCGCATTTGGAAAGCATCAGGTAGAGCACAAAGAAGAAACCGTCTATGAAATGGGTTTCGTCAATATTCTTTGTACCGCACTTTTGTTTGGTGCATGGTGCCTCATTGCAGGGTCGTTTGTCTTTGTACCTGAAAGTCTTCCATTCTTCCTGCTTCGTGCAGTGCTTGAGGTGATATTACTTTTTACCTCTATCCATGCGGTTGTTGATGCAGATCGAAGCACCTTTGCGTTTCTCCGACTCCTTACCATTCCTGCTGTTCTGTTTGCAGACGTGATGCTGGGGTACAACCTCCCGCTCCCCCAGGCGCTGGGTATTCTCCTGATTGCTACTTCTCTCCTCTTTTTGTTTGCCGGGAAAGGACTGAGTGCACGGGGCAAGGTACTCACTATCATTTCTTCACTTATTGCAGCCGGTACCATCACGCTTTTTAAATTCAACATTACTCATTACAACTCAGTTGAGGCGGAAGAGATTCTTATGAATGGGCTGTTACTCGTGACCTTGGTTATCGCCGGGTTTGTGCGCGGTCATCAGAACGTATTCGGTGCGCTCCTTCGCCCCAAAGCACTCGCACAATCGTTTGCGATTGGTATGGGGAGTGCGCTGATGGGTTTTGCGTATGCGTATGCACCAGCATCTATCATCACCACGTCAAAGCGCGGTATTGATGTGCTACTTGCCATTGCAAGTGGTCGTGCCTTCTTTCATGAAGATAAACTGCTGCTCAAATTAAGTGCGTTTGTCACAGTTGCTCTAGGGCTCGCAGTCGTCGCGTTCTATACTGCAACGGTATGAATGAGAAACCTCCTAAGCGCGAACGTATTCCGGTCGTCATAGACGAGGACGATATTACTGACGCCTTTGAACGCATATACCAGCACGGACAGAACCTGAATCTCAATCGCTACGATTTTCGTCCTGATGACACGATTCTTGCGGATCAGGAACGTACCCCAAACGAAGCTGCTGCCAGACAAGACTTTGAAACTATTCGTACCGCACTTAAAGAGAATGGCGTTGATTTGATGGAGGCTCGAACCCTTGAGGTTGGGAGTGGTATGGGAGAACTACTAAAGGTACTCAAAGATGCGGGTGTTGATGCAACTGGCATCGACTACAACCCTCGCGAATACTATCGACCCTCACGAGGAGGTGTTCTCGTAGAAAATGCACCACTAGAAGCCTTGAAGCCAGAGAAAGCAGGTCTCTTTGACGTTATTCTCGCTCGTGATCTCTTTGATAACGATCGCTACAAGCTCCAGGTATACAAGGACATGCTTGCACATATAGACACTCTTCTGCCTTCAGGGGGCATCTTTATGAAAATAGGTACCGGGGTGTTTTCGAAGGAAGAGCTTCCTGATGGATGGGAGCGTGTGGGCGGTTACAGCTACCACATAGAGTTGTATCGTAAACGTTAAAGTCTTTGTGAGGTGCGTGCTGCGTTTTCGGCTTTAGTGCGGTATGGTGGATCCGGATGATTTCTTAGCACCTTGGAAGGAGTCGCTATGGACCTCAGACGATTCATACGTACGGTTGAAAACTTTCCAAAGAAAGGAATAGCCTTTAAGGATGTCTCCCCCCTCTTGGCGCACCCAGCCGCTTTTGCAGCTACAATCACCGAGCTCAAGAATAAATATCACGGTACTGTTGATGCAGTCGCTGCGCTCGATGCACGAGGATTTCTCTTTGGAGCACCGCTTGCACTTGCGCTCGGCGTTCCCTTTGTGATGATCCGGAAGAAAGGCAAATTACCTGGACCGACCTATGAGACTAGCTATGGTCTTGAATATGGGAGTGACACTATCGAAGTGCAAGAAGACGGACTTTCAGTTGGCATGAACGTGCTTGTTGTAGATGACCTTCTTGCCACTGGTGGAACCGCTCGAGCCGCTTGTTACCTTGTTGAAAAAACAGGGGCAACAGTTGCTTCAGTTGCCTTTATTGTGGAACTTTCAGAACTTTGCGGAAGAGCAAAGCTTAGTGATTACGAAGTGCACGCATTGATTACCTACTAAGGTAGTACCGCCCGAGCATATGCTCGGGCGGTTTGTATCTATCGAACAAGAGACAAGTCCCCATGAATAACTTGTGCACCCATACCCACAATTTCATCTTTGAGTATTCCTTCTGGAATTGGGTTGTATAGAAATATCTTCTTTCCTAGATCAAAGGCCTTATAGATTTCAAGGAACGTAGCTCCGCCAATATAGTTTGGCTGGTCATGCTTATCGAAGTTAAGCACAACGATTGCATCGTTCTTCGCTATCTTCTCTT
>CAYXXJ010000074.1:0-3172 GCA_964469095.1 uncultured Candidatus Saccharibacteria bacterium | reverse complement strand
CACTCCTGTTTTCAAGACAGGTGCGATAGACCACTCTGCCACTCCTCCAATTATTTTTTGTCCGCACCGGACGCAGGCATCCGAGCAGTAAGTTCACGCTTCACGTCTTTCAAAAACGGGAAGATATGTTCACGTCCAGCACCCTCCTGTTTCGCGTACCACTTAAGGTACACGATCTCGAGGATACCAAGAGTGTTCAAAATAAGGAATGCGACAAACCACCAGCGCTGCCCGTTTCTTCCTGCATGCCAAAGCGCAATTGCTTTCCATGCAAAGGACCAGATGAGCCCCGCCACAAAGAGAACTGGAAATACTACTTCCAGCCCTACGCTATGGATGAGGGGTCCAAGAATCGGATCGCCGTAGACATGCCACATAGAGAGGAAGATACCACGAACCTCTTTTATTGGTAGGATGGGCATATGCGATATCTCGGCATTGATTTTGGGACCAAGAAAGTGGGTCTTGCGCTTTCAGATGAGGCGGGCACCATGGGGTTTCCTCATGGTGTCCTTCCTCACGATGAACGACTTCTTGGAGAGGTGCTTTCTCTCGTTCAGGCACAGAGAATAGGAAGGGTAGTTATCGGAGACTCAAAAGATTTGTCGGGTGCTGAAAATGCGGTTGCAAAAGCAGCGCAGGCATTTGGCGCGTCGCTTGAAGCGCACGATATTCCTGTTGACTATGAGATGGAGGCTTTTTCAACCCAGGAGGCTAGACGAGACCCGGAAGGGAATCGTACCAACACAGGCGGACTCGATGCTTCAGCCGCAGCGCTCATTCTTACCAGCTACCTTTCTCGAACTCATGATCACGATTGATGACCTTGCAAAGATTGAAGTGCGCATTGGTACCGTACTTGAAGCGGAGCGGGTACCTGAAACTGACAAGCTTCTCAAGTGTTTAGTTGATTTTGGTGAGGTAACTGACGAAGGAGTGGCTACGCCGCGCACGATTGTGTCAGGTGTTGCACAGTACGTAGAAGACCCTGCAACGCTTGTGGGCCGCCAGCTTGCGTATGTGACGAATCTTGCACCGAGAACCATCAAAGGCATTGAATCAAATGGGATGTTGTTTGCTGTTGGTGCGGGCGACACGTTTGCGTTTCTTGCGCCAGACCGACCCGTGCCTCCTGGAACAGGAGCACACTAACTGCACGGTATACTGGAGAGCGTCATGAGCGCTCTTTCACGATTCTTTCGCGTTGAATTCGCACCACCGTCGTATCTTTCGCTACCTACTGCGGGTATTGATATTTCAACGAGCGGCATCAAGATTGCATGTCTTACCGAGCGAAAGCATGGACTTGAATTGTCTGCATACGACGAGCATCCGCTTCCACCAGGAGCGGTTGTGGGAGGAGAGATACGAGACCCGGCTGCGGTAACAGAAGGAGTTCGGTTGCTCGCAAAGCGTCACAAGATACATCACGCAAATATTGCACTCCCCGAATCACGCGGCTACTTGTTTGAAGCCGAAGTTCCAGCAGGGGAGCGAAGCGCTCAGCGTGTTGCGATTGAGCGAAAGCTCGATGAGTACGTACCGCTTCCTGCAAACGAAGTCGTATTTGATATTGCGCCAGTCGGGACGGTTGAAAACGGGGTGCGTGTGGTTGGAACCGGCTACGCACGTCGCGTGGTTGAGGAAACTATCGCTGTTATGGACGATGCAGAGGTAGGGATAACGGCGATTGAAAGCGAAACCTTTGCGCTCCCGCGAGCACTCCTCCCCCATGGAGACCAGGAGACGGCACTTATTATTGATATTGGTAAGACAACTACTAAATTACTCGTGGTTACCAAACGTCTGCCGCGCTACGTGACTACGCTTGATATTGGTGGACACGCACTCACGCTTGCTGTGGTGAAGCATTTTGGCGTGACTGAAGAAGAAGCGAAACGAGTGAAGGCCGAGAAGGGAATTGCGCCAGGAGCAGGAAACGAAGAGTATCTCGCGGCGATGCTTTCAACCGTAACAGTTATTCGAGATGAGATTGTGAAGCGACTCGAATACTGGCAGTCGCGCTCCACTGACCCAGTGTCACGCGTGTTACTTGTCGGAGGAAACGCTACCGTGCTTGGTCTACCGGAATATCTTGAAGCCTCACTCAAGGTACCGGTTGCGCTCGGAGATGTGTTTGCAAACTTTGCTCCACGCAAAGTATGGCTTCCGCCGCTTGAGTATCAAGAATCGCTTGCGTATGGAACCGCAATCGGTCTTGCACTACGAGACTATGTAGACACTGACGGATCATGAACGAATTAACCAACCTACTTCCTTTTGATCGTGCAAAGAAACTATCCCAGGAATACCTGGTGCGTCTTCTGGTAATTGCACTGGTGCTTGCGACGCTCCTCCTCATTATTCATGGCATTCTCCTTGCGCCTTCCTACCTCTTTAATTCGGAAGAGGCACAGACACGAAAAGCACATCTTGAAGGCATTGCTTCTTCAAACGCATCCTCTGAGGGCGGCTCTCTTGAAGAGCGGTACAAAGCACTCTCCGCGAATGCTGATGCTCTTTTAGCACTTACAAATGCGCCATCAGCAGTAGGTACAGTTCGTTCGATACTTGCGCTCCCACGAGGAGGAGTGTCGCTTCGTGGTATTGCGCTAACGTTCTCAGAAACAGGAGAGGGAACCATGCGTCTTTCGGGTATTGCGCCGACCCGTGAGTCGCTTCGTAACTATCACGCCGCCCTTACTAAGCTCCCTGGTGTTACGAAAGCCGAACTACCACTCTCAGTATATGCAGATGAGGCTGATCTTTCGTTTCTCATAACGCTTACGGGTACTTTTGCGCCATGAAAACCTATATCTCGCATCTCATTCTTGCCGCTGCACTTCTGCTTATCACTGCAGGCGCATATACCTTCTGGTTTATGGAAACAAAACACGCAGCAGAAACTGCCGCAGGATACGCTACAGACATAGCGCGTACTACCGCTGAGCATGAACGTGCAGGTTCTTCTCGTGCACTGCTTCCCGAGATTGAGGCACAAGAAACAGAGACCAGGGCACGATTTGTGCCGCCGGAAGAGATTGTGCCGTTTCTTGAAGAGATAGAAGCGCTCGGTGCATCTTTTGGAGCGCAGGTGTCAGTGGTGTCGGTTGGAGATCCTGGCGCAGACCATCGCATCCAACTCTCGCTTTCAATTAACGGTCCGGTTGAT
>CAYXXJ010000073.1:0-3280 GCA_964469095.1 uncultured Candidatus Saccharibacteria bacterium | reverse complement strand
AGGTTGGCCAGAAGGTCACCATTGTTGCGTGCCGCCCTATCTCAAAGCGCAAGTCCTTCAAGATTGCCGCATAGCTTATGATTCACGACCGCTCAATCGTTACTGTTGCAGACAACACCGGCGCCAAAGTCGGACGCGTCTTCAAGGTACTTGGTGGCTCAAAGCGCCGCTATGCTGGTCTTGGCGATGTGGTGGTGATTTCTATTCAGACCGCAGAACCTCGTAAGGCAGTGAAGAAAAAGGATGTCGTAAAAGCAGTGGTCGTGCGTCAGCGCAAAGCATACCGCCGCCAGAATGGTTCCTACATCCGCTTTGATGACAATGCAGTCGTCATCATTGAAAAGCAGGGTAAGGAGATGGGTCCTAAGGGTAACCGCGTCTTCGGTCCTGTGGCTCGTGAACTCACTGAGCGCGGCTGGCAGAACATTGCATCTCTTGCACCAGAAATCGTCTAGCGTATGAAATACAACAAAGGCACGTCAAGAAAGAATCGTGAGAAGCATGTTTCCCTTAAGAAGGGCGAAGCGATGCCTCGTGCATTCAAGATGAAAGTAAAGAAGGGCGACACTGTGAAGGTGATCTCTGGCAAGGACAAGGGTAAGCAGGGTGAGGTACTTCGTGCGATGCCTCGTGAGAATAAGGTTGTAGTTGACGGTATCGCACTTGCGAAGCGTCACCTACGCAACACTGGTCGTGGCCAGTCAGGCCGCATCGTCGAGCGTCCTATGCCCGTAAACGTTTCTAACGTAACGCTTGTCTCGGGCAAGAAGAAGGCAGCTAAGAACTAGACCTATGCAACTTACTAAAGAAAAACAGCAGAGTGCGTTTAAGACTTTGAAGGATACTGCAGGGTACACAAACCCAATGGCGGCACCTCGTATCTTGAAGGTGGTTATTTCTTCAGGTGTAGGCAAGAAGCGTGATAAGGCACAGCTTGCACTCGTCGAGAACCGTCTTTCTCGCATCACCGGACAGAAGGCATCAGCACGTCCTTCAAAGCAGTCAATCGCTCAGTTCAAGATGCGTGAAGGTGACATTGTGGGATACCAGGTAACCCTTCGTGGCGACCGCATGTACGATTTCCTCGATAAGGTGATCCACATTGCACTCCCTCGTACACGCGACTTCCGCGGCATCAACGATTCAACGGTTGATGAGATGGGTAACATGACGATTGGTATTCGCGAGCACACTATCTTCCCAGAAACTTCTGACGAAGACCTTAAGGATGTGTTTGGTCTTGCGATCACGGTGGTCACTACCGCAAAGAGCCGCGAGGAAGCGCTCGCATTCTTCCGCCATCTCGGCGTTCCGTTTAAGAACTAAGTTAAAAAGAAAAATCGCCCGGTGAACGGGCGGTTTTTGCAATTACTTCTTACGCAACTCTTCTGCCTCCACTTCAGTTTTTTCTGCAAGCACACGTGCGGTATCCGCCGCTGTCTTCCACTCATCCTTTTCTTCAGTAGGCACGTCTTTCAGAATAGAGTTATAGCTTGCCTCTGCGTCTCGAAGGTCGTGAATTTCTTCCATTCTTGCTGCATAAGGGTTTGGCTTGGGTTCCATAATGACTAGGTAGGACTAATATGTATCAGTATACCTCCTCAGAAACCCTCTACACTAGAGCTCACTTGCGCTTTCCTTCAGGAAGAATAGTCTTGAGCGCATCTCAATCCAACATAGGGAGGATGAGATGTTACGAGCTCTTTTACTGACTGCTGCGCTCGCTCTCCCGAGCGCAGCGTTCGGCCAAGAATTGGCCGCGAACTTCACGCCAGTCTTCGGCGAAGAACCAATTCCCACGGGAGGTTCTTCGGAAGCGACAAGTAATTTCACGCCGGTCTTCGACTTCGGACCTATTCGTGAAAACGATATTGTCGTATACGGCGAGCGACGTCCGCTCTCGCAAGAAACGCGAGAGGAATGGCGTAGTTCGGTCGAAAGCGAGGTCCAGACTGAACCTGGGACCGAGTATCACATCCGCACCACGACTTTTGTGGAGGGGGATGGGTATTCAATCGACTTTCGACAGATCACGGTCAGAGACCGGGTAGGGAGGAACTACGGAGCAGGGGAACCTGATGACGATACCTTCCGGCTGGTGATCCCGTTCCCTTGCGAGGGGTGCGGTGAGGACTAAACGACGAGGCGGACCCCAGGGTCCGCCTCTCTGTTTGACACCCCTCGCGGGTATTGGTAGTATCTCCCCACGCCCCTGCGGCTTTTTTTGTATGGCTAAACGATCCCAGCTTGCCCGAAACGCAAAACGCGAGAAGCTCGTAGCGAAATACGCTGCGAAGCGCGCGGCTCTTAAGGCTGCTGGTGACTACGAAGGACTCCAGAAGCTTCCTAAAAACGCTTCTCCAGTTCGCCTCAAGAACCGCTGTTCTCTTTCTGGTCGTGGACGAGGGTACCTCCGTGCGTTTGGTCTCTCCCGCATCCAGTTCCGTGAGCTTGCTCGCGACGGCAAAGTGCCTGGCGTTAAGAAAGCTTCTTGGTAAGCCATTTTCTCTACTATGATTACTGACCGCGTAGGTGACTTCATCATTCGTCTCAAAAATGCCGGTGCTATCGGCAAGCAGACGGTGACGTTGCCACACTCAAATCATCTTGAAGCTATTGCTAAGAAGCTTAAAGAGCTCGGCTTTGTCGCTGCAGTATCTTCAGATAAGAAAGAGCAGAAGACGCTTGAGGTCACGCTTGCGTTTGATGAGCAGGGCAATTCAAAGATTCATGACGTTGCTCGTGTTTCAAAGCCTGGTCGTCGCCTCTACGCTGCTACTCGTGAAGCGCACTCAGTGAAGAACGGTGCAGGTGCACTCGTTCTCTCAACCCCAAAGGGTATTCTTTCTGACAAGGAAGCACGCAAGCTTCGTGTTGGTGGCGAGACCCTTTTTAAGATTTGGTAATATGTCGCGCCTCGCCAAAAAGCCAATCGCTATTCCAGCAAAGGTCACTGTGACCGCGGCTGATGGCACGCTCATGGTAAAAGGCGCAAAAGAAACGCTTTCACGCACGGTGCATTCTTCAGTGAAGATTGATGTTACCCCTGAAGGTGTCGTCATCACTCCTAAGAACACCTCAAAGCTTTCACGCGCACTCACGGGTACGTTTGCAGCACACGTAAAGGCAATGATTCAGGGTGTTGAAACTCCTTTCAAGAAGACTCTGCAGCTTAACGGTGTTGGTTACAAAGTTGAGCTCAAGGGTAAGGATCTCGTGTTTGCAGTTGGCTTCTCACACCCAGTTACGCTCACCGTTCCTGAGGGACTTACTGCAACAG
>CAYXXJ010000072.1:0-3311 GCA_964469095.1 uncultured Candidatus Saccharibacteria bacterium | reverse complement strand
CGGAACGCATCAAGGATACAGATTCAGTGGTGTGCAGCCTAAAGATTAGGTAGTGTAGGTTCGCGCTACACTACCTTTATGCTCTATATCCTCGGAGGTGCCTCTCGCTCAGGAAAGACCACACTGTCTCGTAGGGCGGTTGCTGAACATCAGATCCCATACTTCCCGCTAGACGCACTATTCGGTGCGCTTGCACGCGGCATACCAGAACTTGGAGTCGCGTATGAAAACACTCTTATGGAGCGTCCTCATAAGATGTGGCCTGTTGCAAAGCATATGTTCGCTGTCTTTGCGGAAGAGGAGAAAGATTTCCTCATCGAAGGCGATTCAATTCTTCCAAGCCAAGTCCATGAACTACGAGAGCAGGGTAAAGAAGTACGCGCTTGTTTCTTGGGATACACAGAGCTCACCAAAGACGAGAAGCTCGGACTCATTCGAACGCATCACCAGGGAGAGATAGATTGGACACGAGATATCAAAGACGAAGAGATGCTTCGCATGGTTGAGGAGATGATTCAGTTCAGCAGCTACCTCAAAGAAGAATGTTTCAAATACGATATACAGTATTTCGATGTGTCGCATGATTTTGAGGGCATGCGAGACGCTGCGTTTACGTATTTGTTTGAATCATAATCATGCCTTCTCTTGGTATTCATATCTTCCGTCGCGATTTGCGTCTTGAAGACAACACCGCGCTAAACGCACTCTTTGAGGAAGTAGACACGGTGCTTCCGGTATTCATATTCGATACTCGCCAGACAAACGAGCATCCGTATAAGAGTGAGCCGGGGTTACAAATACTCACGGAGTCACTTGCGGATCTTGATGCGGCGCTTCGTGAACGCGGCTCCATGCTTCATGTGCGTGAAGGTGTTGCAGAGGAGGTTGTAGCAGATCTCATCAAGGAATACGCTCCCATAGCGCTTTCGTATAACAAGGACTACACACCCTTTGCTCGTGCGCGCGACGAGGCACTAAACGCGCTCCTAACTAATGTCATCGCTAAAGACGACGCAACACTCCACGCTCCTGGCACCATCACCACAAAAGAGGGGAAACCGTACAGCGTTTATACGAGATACCGAATTGCCGTGGAATCTCAAAAGATCCCGGTACCTGTGCGCTTAAAAAAGGAGGCCACTTTTATACGAGCCGAAGGAATAGATCTCAAAGAAATCACCCGTCGTCTTGTGCCAAATCCTCGCACACTCCTCATTACTGGAGGACGTACTGCTGCCAAAAAACAACTGACGTTTCTCGATACTGCAAAAGGCTACACTCGAGAACGAGATATTCCTTCAGTGCATGGCACGTCGCGTCTCTCAGCTCACATAAAGTTCGGCACACTCTCACTACGTGAGATCTACCATTACGCAAAACTCCACATGCCTTCTCCTGAGACGTTTCTCAAAGAACTTCTCTGGCACGACTTCTTCACGACGGTCGCAGCACTTTCCCCGCACGTGTACGAGGGTGCGTATCGAAAGGAATTCAATGCCATCACTTGGAGCGATGATCAGGCCTCCTTTGAACGCTGGAAAGAAGGAATGACCGGGTTTCCAATCGTTGACGCTGGTATGCGAGAACTGAAGGCGACTGGATACATGCATAACCGTGTACGCATGATCGTAGCTTCGTTTCTCGTGAAGGATCTCCATATCAACTGGCAGTGGGGAGAACGATACTTTGCACAGACGCTTGGAGACTATGACCCTGCGGTAAATAACGGTAACTGGCAGTGGGTAGCAGGCACGGGCTGTGATGCAGCACCTTGGTTTCGTATCTTTAACCCCTGGCTGCAGCAGAAAAAGTTTGATCCTGATGCCATCTACATTCTGAAATGGATTCCTGAACTACAAGGACTCTCGGTAAAAGATATTCATGATGAGGTAGGACTCTTGCGACAGGGAAGAGGGTACCCATCCCCGCTGTGTGATCACGCAGCTGAAGCAAAGAAAACGAAAGAGCTCTATCGCGCTGCTACTGCCCAAACTTCTTCTGACTAAGAAGGATATACATGAGACCAAAGAGAATACCGATCAGTGCACCTGCGAACACTTGGAACAAGGAATGAACACCAAGATAGAGACGGCTCTGCGCGATAGCGAATGCAAGTGAAGCGAGGAGCGCGTACACCACTATACGAAGCGGAAGCGGAAGGTGTCGCGCCATGTGCGCAAACGATACTGCAAGAAAGAAGGCGCCTGCTGCGTGTCCGCTTGGAAACGCATAACCTGCAGCTTCAATAAGACCATCAAGAGGTCGTGGTGTTTGAATTGTTTCTTTGAGCAGGGCGGTAGTGAGTACTAGACCAAGAGAGGCGACCAAAAAGCAGCGTGCTTCTCGTGCATGCTGTACTGCAAGGAGTATAAGTGCAATACCTGCCACAACCACAAACCCTTCAGTGCTCGCAAGTGTTGTAAACACAAAGAGATACCACGAATCCATGTGAGCATCATAGCAGCGGCGTGGTAGCATTTTCGATATGGATACATTCATTGGCCCACTTGAAATGCAGTTTCTTATTGGTCTTGCGCTCTCGATTGCAATTGGTCTTGTGATGGGAGCTGAACGTGAATCGAGAGGTAAAGACGCAGGCATCTCGACACATATTCTCGTGATCGCAGGCTCCATGCTCTTTACGTTCCTCTCGGCAATGGTTGACCCTGCCTCGACGTCTCGCATCGCAGCACAGATTGTGACTGGTATCGGGTTTCTTGGCGCTGGTCTCATCCTTAAAGAGGGGCATACGGTGCATAACCTTACGACCGCAGCATCCCTTTGGTATGCCTCGGCTATTGGTATGGCTATCGGCTTTGGCTTCTATGCAGTTGCTGGTATTGCAGGCATCATCGGGGCGTTCGTACCTCGCATTCCAGGACTCCGAAAGAAGGGTCTTTAGAGTGCGGTATAGTGGAGGGGTACCTAATTAATCTTTCATCATGATGAAGCTTTTGAATTGTATGTGCGCTGAGAAGTGGCAGCCATTTGCACCGTTCTTCCTTCGCGTCGTAACTGGTGCAATCTTTGTTGGACACGGATGGCAGAAGTTTGTAGGAGGAGTTCCAGGCGTTGCATCCTTTCTTGGAGGTCTTGGCTTCCCAGCACCTGAAGTCTTTGCTGTTATCTTGATCGCTGCTGAGCTTGGTGGCGGTATCCTTCTCATTCTCGGTGCCTTTACGCACTGGGTAACAAAGATTCTTGCCTTTGTTGCGCTCGTCGCACTCATCACTGTTCACCTTAAGAACGGCGTCATGGGTCAGGGTGGGTATGAATTCGTATTGATCCTCATCACTGTGGCGATTTCACTC
>CAYXXJ010000071.1:0-3347 GCA_964469095.1 uncultured Candidatus Saccharibacteria bacterium | reverse complement strand
GGCGCAACACACGTTGAAAACTATGCAGCTTCAGGTGCGTATGTTGCAGATCTTCGTGCACAGATACTAAAGGCAACACTCAATGCATACGACGTCATACTGATACAGATAGGTGGGGGAGACGTAGTGTTCTTCCATGATGCAGAGCGCATTGCCAAAGAACTCGATCTTTCCATGATGGAGCTTCCTGAATCAAAACTCACCCTGCTTATGTCAGCAGGGAATGTAGGTGGAGCTAAAATCTTTCCGTTTATCGTCCGTCCATTCCACACATGGCTCACACATGAGTATCATCGATGGTTTGCGAAAGTGGCCAAACGTCGTGGTGCGATTTATGTAAACCTCTATCTTCCACGAAAGGTTGATTATTTCCTTGATGAGCCTGAACGGTATTTCTCTGAAGATGGTATCCACCCCTCCTCTGAAGGCTACGTACTCTGGTTTAATAAAGTAGAAGAAGCGCTTCCCAAATGAAAAACACCGCGAGTGATCGCGGTGTTTTTCAATAAAACGTTCTCGGTTAGCGAGTGACGCAGATTGCAGCTGGGTCTGGGAGTGAAGTCTCAGAGCTTGCATTAGGTGCGCATACTCGAACACGACCGTTTGCAAGAAGACGAACTTCATACTCGGTGTCATTATCAGAGGTGTCCGAATCTGTTGGGTCACTCGGGAGAGCTGGAACGTACATAGGTACGAGGCAGCCGAGCTCGCCGTCATCATCATCGTTATCAGTAGTGATCGTGGTAGATGCGGTCGGAAGAGCACCGCAGTCATATGTGGTACCAGTGCCACCAATCTGGAAGTCACCCTCAAACACACCCTTGTTATCAGCCATGCGCTGGCCAATAGCATTAAGAATGGTGTTTACATTCGACTCACGCTGAGTATTGCGAGCCTGAGCAAACTGCTTAGCAGGGTTAATAGCGACGATAACAATCGCAGCAAGAATCGCGATAATACCGATCACAATGAGAATCTCGATGAGCGTAAAGCCGCGAGACACGTTGGTCTTAGTCATGTAATTACGTAAGTACTTGGTTAGTAAGGTTCGAACCGAGAACAGGCTAAGGCCCTTATAGGCTCTTCTGAAGATTGCGTCAAGAAGGTTACATAGTCCTGGTTCTCGTTAGGTTTCTATCCACGAGCCGATACTAATGTTTGGCGGCGGTGGGGGAGGAGGGGGAGGTGTGGCGATTCCTGGCGTTTCCCATTCATCCCCGTCGTCTGGATCGTAGGAGCCAGGGTTTGTTTCATCTTCGTCGGTGTGACAACCACCGTCAGCACTATCAATCAGACCATCGCCGTCGTCATCAATGGTGTTGCTGCACGCTGCTGCCGCTGCAGGACACACCTGGTACCCAATCGATTGGAAGATGCCACTGATCGCACTTGAAGCAGGAGCGATGAAGAGGTTTGTGGGAGCTGCAGCACCACCAGTCGCATTTCCACTACCTGAGAGCGCGTAGCGGAAAGTGGTAGGGGAGGGAACTGCTGTAACGGTAAAGGTGCCGTTATAGGTGCTGTTACTGACGCCCGAGATACGAACCCGTTGGTTAGGTGCAAGGCGGTGCGGCACTGCGGTTGTGATGGTAGCGCTACCGCTTGCTCTCGTCGCACTGGTGATTGTAGAAGTGGGGATTGAGCTATCGCTCGCAATCTCTCCCATAAGTGACTGACCCGCAGAATCACCATAGTGAATTGCAAAGATGGTTACACCGTCATCTTTGGCATTTGAAGCAGCGTCTCTTGTGTACTGGGTTGGATCGGTTGGAATCGTGTAGTACACACGAGCAGCTAGTGAATCAACCACACAAGAGGCGTTTGTGGGTGTTGCATGGATACGGACACGGAAGTTCGTGTTACTTAATTCACTTACTGTCCAGTTATGCCCCCATTCATCGGTATTGCTACCGTAGACAGAAGTAGTGGTGGCACTTGTGAGTGCGACTATTTTCTCAGAACTCCAGGAACTACCGCCATTCCATGAAAGATCTGCTCCAAGCTGACAGACTGGCGGGTTGGTTGCGAGCGTAACGCCGTCGACGCGAAGTTCCTCATTCGAGCTGTTTGAATCAACACGAAATCGTACCGAGAAGGATGCGTCGTTATTCAGTGACGCAGGAAGACCAACTGTCTGTCGGCCGCTCCATAAGCCTGTGAATCCATTCAAGTTATCACTCGCAACAGCAGCCCAACCACTTGTCGTATTACAGTCGCCGTTTGTGTTGTATTCGACATACATCATGTCGGACGATTCTGCGTCACTATCACCACGCCAATAGAAGGAGAGGAAGAGCGAAGTAAGTCCGGTTGCATTTCCAGTACGGCAAATCCACTCGTCTTGTCCAATACGCGCAAAGCGACCACCATCAGGACTTGCAGTGTCATTTCCACTTCCAGGAGCAAGGGCAAGAGTAGTTGAATCGTTTTCAGTTCCTTCCTCCTCCCATGAAGGGATATCGTTTAGCGACGAACCAGTACCAAAGGAGTCGGTAAAGAGGGTGGTGGGCGCAGTGCTGTTTGAGCGAGCAGCAGTCTCAACGGTGATGCCGGTGATTGAGGCGTTTGAGGGAATAGAGAAGTTGAACGAAGAGAAACGATGACGATGACCACCAGCATCGGTCGCAGCACCAGTGCCATAGGCGCCCGCGGGGTTTGTCCATGCGTCGCCACTTCCGTTTTGCGTATTAGCTGTTGGAGAGAGGAGAGCTGTATTTCCTTGAGAACCTGAAGTTGGTTCGTTTGGTACACCATCAGACACAAAGATAAGTACTTTTTCCTTGGTAGCGACGTGTCGCGCGCTTCCGAGCTCTGTTGCACCTACTTCAATAGCGCGTCCAAGGTTTGAGCCGACCGAAGAAGTGCTTCCGGTAAGCTGGGAAATAAGAGAAGTGATAGTGGAATATATCGACGTCAGCTGGCCGTTTGTTGGTACTGACGCTGCGCCACTTGGTATCGCAGCGTTTGGATACGCACCAAAGCTCCCAGCCCCAACCTTTGGGGAACCTTGCGCGCCGGCGTAGAGATTGACGAGGGTATTAGCAGCATTTCGTTCGTTTGAAAGATCGGTACCCGACATACTGCCCGTACGATCGAGAATCATCACAGTGTCGGCGCACGCGGGCGCTGGAGGAGGGGCGGTTACGGTAAAGGTGGTCTCACAAGTGTTCGTACCTCCTTCGTTGCTTACGCTTGCGACATAGGTAAATTCTCCTGTTGATCCTGGCACCACAGTTTTCCATGGACCACTGGTGGTAAGCGGATTCACTGAGCCCACTCCATGATCAATAGTCATTGAGTCAGCATTTGCAGTTGCGCTCCAGAGTAAAGTAACGGACTGACCAAGA
>CAYXXJ010000070.1:0-3403 GCA_964469095.1 uncultured Candidatus Saccharibacteria bacterium | reverse complement strand
GCGTGCACACGAGGTCTTATTGATACGGACGGTTGTCTGTATATACACAAGCATACTGTGGCGGGTAGGGTGTATGAAAATCTTGGTCTGACCTTTTCAAGCAGGTCGCCAGCACTCATTTCTCAAGTGGCCCGGATATTTGAAGAAAACAAGATAATGCCGCATATTACTACTCGGGGAACCGATATATACGTATATCGCGTCGAATCAGTACGTAGATATCTAGAAGTATTCGGCTCCTCAAATGTTCGTATTACAGCAGTGTTTGAAAAATGGAAACGTGTCCGAGCGGTCGAAGGAGCACGCTTGGAAAGCGTGTAAACCGAAAGGTTTCGAGGGTTCGAATCCCTCCGTTTCCGCAAAGACACCACCTGTGGATAAGTCAATCTCGGGAAGCCGAGATGAAGGGCAGGGGAGCAGGAACGATAAAACCCTCTCTTCCTGAGGGTGTATCCTGCTACCATGCCTACGTTTCCTAAGTCCTCTATAGCCCCAGCGCTCGCGCTCGCTGTTGTTTTAGTACTGTTCTACTTTGTTTTTCGCACTCCGACTCCCCCGCCTGTTTCTTCTGTTTCTGACTCCCCCATTCATTTTGAGTTTGAAATTGCGTCAACTACTGAAGCAAGGGTCATCGGATTATCTGGACGTTCTGACGTACCCGAGGGCTACGGCATGTTGTTTGTTTTTCCTGAACCTGGTAGTTACGGGATCTGGATGAAAGATATGTTGGTTGCGATTGATATCATCTGGCTTTCGTCAGACGGCACGGTGCTTGGAATAAATCACAAGGTGACTCCTGATACGTACCCAAAGATTTTTTATCCACCACAGCCTGCCTCCTACGTACTTGAAACCCGTGCAGGCGAAGCGGTACGTCAGCATATCGACGTCGGTGACAAACTTCCTCTTCCGTAGAGGTGTGGTATAATCTAGGAGGACCGGCATAGGCGATCGCTCTATACATTTGTATAGAGAGGAAAGTCCGAACACAGGCAGGAAACTGCAGCAAGGTAGCGGGTAACGCCCGTCCGCCGCAAGGCGCGAGGTGCGAACAGAAACGACCCGGTTAAGTCCGGCTGAAACGGCTAAATTCTTATCCCTGTGCAAGGCCGTGCCTTCTTTGAAGGAGCGCCGCTCGAGCCTCACAGTAATGTGGGGCCCAGATAGATGATCGTCCACGACAGAATTCGGCTTACCGTGCCGGTCCGACTTCATGAAAACACCCGCCTTTTCGGCGGGTGTTTTCTATCCCCTATCCACTTGTCTTTCCGAGATGCCAGGTCGACGCTTGCTATACTTACTCCATTATTAGGGCATTTTGAGCACACTTCATGTACGAGACCAGCACACCTGTTCGTCGTTTTTCGTTCGACACCGCTGCCGTATGGCTCCTTGGAGCTACAGCGTTCCTTGGCGCGGTTCTTCTTATTCCTTCTGAAAGTGTTTCGTTCTTTGGAACGAAAACAGCAGTCATTGCAACAGGCGCACTTCTAGCACTGATTGCGTTTATCGTTGCACGACTTGTTCGTGGCAGCCTAGTGCTCCCACCCCTCGCGCTTCTTGGCGCAGTGTGGCTTATCCCGATTGCGTACGCACTCTCCGCTCTCTTCTCAGGAACAGATCTTACACGCGCCTTCTTCGGTACTGAACTTGAAGTAGACACACTTGGATCGATGCTTCTGATGGCACTCCTCGCGACTCTCTCAGCACTTGCACTTCGTCGTGCTGGTGATTACCGCACCTTCTTCCGTGCAACCGGCGTTGCACTTGGAATCGTGCTTGTCGCACAGGTAGGTATCATTATCGCCGCGCAACTTGGCGCGTCATTCTCGCCTGCACTTAACTTGGTCGGTGGCTTCACTGACTTTGGCATGCTTGCAGGCTTGGTAGCGATCATGGGTCTTATCTATGGCCGTTTCCTTAACCCTACTGGTAAGACTGGTCTCTTGCTCTGGGGTGCGGTAACGCTCGCGCTCCTCATGCTTGCGCTCGTAAACTCTCCTACTATCTGGGTGTTGGTAGGACTCGTAGCCCTCGCCCTCTTTATTGAAGCGATTCTTCGCCGTCGCGGACATGTGCGCGATACTGATGTTGAAGATATTGAATCTCTCACTGCTGAAGAAGAAGCGCCAGTAAGCGAAGATCGTCGTGCGCTTGCCGGTCCCCTTGTAGTGCTTCTGGTCTCACTCTTCTTCCTTCTTGGTGGCTCAGCTATTGGAAACGCAGTCGCAGCATCTCTTAACATCAGCACCATTGATGTTCGCCCATCCTGGCAGTCAACGTTTGCTATTGGTACTCACACCTACGCATCTTCGCCACTCTTTGGTTCAGGTCCTGGAACCTTTGCTTCTGAATGGGTGCAGTTCCGTGATCGTTCTCTAAACGATACCTTGTTCTGGAACGTTGACTTCGCTACGGGTATCGGTGTCATTCCAACTTCCTTCCTTACGACCGGTATTGTTGGCGTGATTGCGTGGCTTGTGCTTATTGGCTTCTTCCTCTATACCGGCGTACGCACCCTCCTCTTCCGTCTTCCTGAAGACAAGTACGTACGATTCGTATCGCTTGCATCCTTTGTTGCCTCAGCGTACACGTTCCTGCTTGCATTCTTCCTTGCACCAGGAGTGGTAGTGCTTGCGCTCGGGTTCCTGTTCCTCGGCGTCTTCATCTCAACGCTTCGCTACGGCACAGGAAGAAAGGAGCGCGGCATTATCTTCTCGAAAGCACCACGTATCGGGTTTGCGCTTGTGTTCGTACTCACCCTCCTCCTCATTGGTTCAGTAGGAGCAACGTATGGAGTGCTTGCACGCTACATGGGAACGCTCGCCTACGGTGAAGCAACTGCAGCGCTGTCGCTTGGAGATCTTGATAAGGCAGAAACAGCACTTACTCGTTCAGTACAATTTGCGCCAACTGATCGTGCCTACCAGCTTGCAGCAGCTATCTCGATTGAGCGTATGCGTCGCATCGCAAACGATTCAACACTCGCTCCGTCAGTAGCGCAGCAACAGTTCCAGGCGGCGCTCTCGTCAGGTGTTGCAGCAGGACTTGAAGCAACTCGTCGCGGTCCAGATAACTATCAGAACTGGACCATGCTCGGTAGCGTGTATCAGACAGTCGTTCCGCTTAATATCGAAGGTGCGTACCAGAGTGCTAAAGAAGCGCTTGAGAAAGCAATGACCCTTAACCCTACGAGCCCAGTGCTTCCGTATGTGCTCGCACAGCTTGAAATCTCACAGGGAAGTGGCGCTGCAGCAGAAACACTGCTCCTGCAGTCGGTCGCAGCAAAGCGTGACTACATCCCAGCAATCTTGCTCCTCTCACAGCTTGAGATCCAGCTTGGAAAGGCAACTGAAGCACTTCAGACATCAAATAGTAAACTAAAAGCACAAGCATTATTTGC
>CAYXXJ010000069.1:0-3482 GCA_964469095.1 uncultured Candidatus Saccharibacteria bacterium | reverse complement strand
GATCGGATGATCAACCAGTTTCGCGACATAGACGTCGGGGTAGGCTTCGCGCACCATCGTTTCCCGCACTTCGTAGGGAAGGGGGTTTTCCGGTGTAGGAGAGCCTCCGGTTGATCCAAGCACGATCAGCACGTGACTGTGTCGTGCGCGTACGTAGTCGATGAGGGCTCGGTGTCCATCGTGGAGTTCGGATACTTGGACCCGAACCACGATAACACCGACGGTATTCTCAGATGACATAGCCATCTCCTCAAAAGAGCGAAGGCAGGGAGTCCTGCCAAAGCTTCAGTCATTTAAGCACAAAACACGTATTTTAGCAAGTTAAAGCACCTCTATTTCTTGAACCGCTGAAGAAGCAAAAGAATAGAGTTCCGCGGGGCGTGAACGACCTCCTGAGCGCTTTTTACTGAGCGCCTTCAAGATACCAAGCTTGAGTATTTTCTTTCTAAAGTTTCGCTTATCAAGCGCCGTGCCAATAACAGAAGCGTAGGCTTTCTCAAGCTCAGTGAGTGTAAATTCTTCAGGCATGAGCTTACTCAGAAGGGTGGTATAGGTAGCACGAGAAGAGAGTCTTAGAAGCGCAACACGAAGAATCTCGTCGTGGTCGTAGGCAAGCCCCTTCGTTTCTTCGGCAGGCGCCCACCAGGAGGCATCAGTTGCGGAGCGCTCTTCGTCCGTAAGGGATTCCCAGGGTACAAGTGCCAGATAGGCAACCGCAATCACGCGTCCTCGTGGATCTCGATCCACCCTACTAAAGGTCGCAAGCTGCTCCGTATAGATAGGAGTATGTATTCCAGCCTTACCCGTAATATGACGTGCCGCTGACTCTTCAGCAGTCTCTTTAGGGTCAATAAGGCCGCCTGGAAGGCCTGGAACCCCAGGGAAGTGGGGAGGCCGGTCTACTTTGGAGAGACGCACCATGAGCTTCTCATCCCTGATAGTAAAAAGGGCAGTGTCCGCTGCAATAATGGCAAAGCGAAGGTCTTCTCCTGTTGATGTCATTTGTACACTATGCCACAACAACTACCGTAATGAAAGACAGGGTTTGACAGAGGAAACCCTTTCCTATAGATTCCTTGTATCCGCCTGCGGGCGGTTTTTGCCACTAGGGCAACGGAAAGCAAAGGCTAGAGCCTTGACCGAGCACTCGGACGTATAGCGGCCGGATGTCTCGGGAGATTCCCTTGTACCAATGTGGCGCCACTTCACCACTTACATGTCACGATCACTCAAGAAAGGGCCTTACGTAGACGTAAAGCTCATGAAGAAAATCAAAGACAAGAAACCAGCTTCTGCTGGGGTGATTAAGACGTGGGCCCGCAACTCCCAGATCGCTCCTGAATTCGTAGGATTTACCTTTGGTGTCCATAACGGTAAGACGCATGTTGAAGTGCTTATCACCGAGGACATGGTCGGCCACAAGCTTGGTGAATTCTCTCCAACCAAGAAGTTCATCCGTCACGGAGGAAAGATGCAGAAAGAGCTTGAGCAGAAGAAGAAGGATTCTGAAATCGCTGCTGCAAAGGCTGCTAAGGCAGAACCTGCAAAGAAATAATCTATGGCTTCCAAAGGACTCATTAAGAATAGAAAGCCTGTTGAGGCGCCAAAGGCGTCCGCAAAGATCACTACCTATAACCAGGCTCCTCGTAAGGTGCGCCTCGTGACTGATCTGGTGAAAGGGAAGACGGTTCCTGCTGCGCTTGCTGAACTTTCATTCCTTCCTAAGCGCGCTGCTGATCCGATCAAGAAATTGATTGCTTCAGCTGCTGCAAACGCAAAGATGAAGGGAGAGAACCCTGACACACTCAAGGTTAAGGCTATTCGTGTCGATAGCGCTGGCATGATCGTGAAGTACATGCCTCGTGCGCATGGACGTGCGACCCCTATTCGCCGCCGCCGCTCACAGGTAGTAGTCGAGCTTGCCTAATATTTTCGTATGACGCACACCGTACATCCTTTTGCACACCGCCTTGGCATCATCCGTGACTGGAAGAGCCGCTGGTTCGCTACCACTAAGAAAACCTATCGCGAGAACCTTAAGGTAGACGCAACACTTCGCGCGTACCTCGTGAAGAAACTGAAGGGTGCACACGTTGCTGATATTGAGATTGAACGCTCACAGTCTGAGCTTCGCATTATTCTCCATACTGCACGCCCAGGTCTCGTGATTGGTCGCTCAGGTGAAAACGCTGGCAAGCTCCGCAAGGAACTTTCAGACCTCGTACGCCGCATCGCCCCTACGCACAACCGCCAGGTGAAGCTCGACATCATGGAAATCCGCCAGCCAGAAACAAGTTCTGCAGTAGTTGGTCAGATGATTGCTGAAGGACTTGAGAAGCGCATGCCGTTTCGTCGTGTCTTGAAGTCGACTGTTGAGAAAGTCATGGCAGTTCGTGAAGTACTCGGTGTTCGTATTGTTGTATCAGGCCGCCTTGGTGGTGCTGATATGAGTCGCACCGAGAAAATCATGAAGGGCCGTGTACCACTTCAGACCTTCCGTGCAAACATCGATTACGCACACACTGAAGCACACCTTCCGTACGGTCAGATCGGTATTAAGGTCTGGATCTACCAGGGTGATAGCTTCTCGAAGAAGGAGATGGGTGCAGCACCTGCATCAGTTCCTGCTGCGCCACGCACCGGAGGTCGCTCCCGCTAATATTTCTACGTATGTTGTTTCCTAAAAAGGTAAAGCACCGCAAATGGCAGACAGGACGCAAGTCCGCAGCAAAGCTTGCACGTCCTGATACGCGCGGTATTACCGTTGCCTTTGGTTCTCACGGCATGAAGGCAACCACAGCTGCTCGTGTTACCTCAAACCAGATCGAGGCGGCGCGTAAGGTGCTCACTCGTGCAACGGGTAAGGGTGGTAAGCTCTGGATCCGCATCTTCCCAGACCGTCCAGTGACCCAGAAGCCAGCTGAAGTGGGCATGGGTTCAGGAAAGGGAGACCCTAAGTTCTTCGTGTTCGAGGTGCGCCCAGGTCGCGTACTCTTCGAACTCGATGGTGTTGCAGACGCTGTTGCTCGTGACGCTATGCGCCGCGCAGGCTCGAAGCTCCCAGTAAAGACCACCGTTGTCACTCGCGGCTAACATTTTATTTATGGCAAAGACATTCATCGCAAAAGGGAAGACCGTCGAAGAGCTCACCAAGGCTCTTGCGGAGATGCGCGAAAGCCTCAGAAAGCTTCGTTTTGAAGCTGCTGGTGCTCGTCCAAAAGACACGAACGCTCCTCAAAAGATGCGCCGCGACATCGCTCGTGCTATGACTGAGCTACGTGCCCTCACTCGCGCAAACTAATATGACTACTACCCCTAGACCCCAGACCTTCACCGGCGTTGTTGTCGGTACAAAGATGAAAGACACCGCTACGGTTGAGGTAAGTCGCTACGTCATGCATCCTAAGTACAAGAAGTACCAGGTACGTACTAAGAAGTACCTTGCGCATGATCCAGGAAACACGGTCGAGGTTGGCCAGAAT
>CAYXXJ010000068.1:0-3589 GCA_964469095.1 uncultured Candidatus Saccharibacteria bacterium | reverse complement strand
CCTGCCGGAAGCACCACCCTTCCGAATTGACTTACGCTCCACACAGAGTACTTTTCCTTCCAGACTGACGTACAGAATCAAAAGGAGGAGACGTCATGTTATTTGAAGATACCCTTGTCGAAGGAAATCTCGACGAAGTACTTCGTGCGTTTCTCATCAAGCGGGACCTACTCGAACGAGAGGATTCGCGTCATCGAGAATTTCGTATTGGCCTTGCCGGAAACGGCGGCGCACTCTGCGGTGTGTATGGTGCCGGACAACTTTCTGCACTTAACACCCACCGACTCATTCATGTTCCTGATGTGGCGCTTGCTTCGTCAACGAACGCACCGGTCTTCTCATTTGCGTTTGCAGGTGATGTTGATCGCGGAAGCACGGTGTACTGGCACGAATGCCTTACCCAAGAATTTCTGTCACTTCGTCGCCTACTCCCCATCTTTGATGGGCATGCGATGAATATCGATTATCTCTGTGATGTGTTTCGTGGTCATAACGATCGCGGCATTAAACTTGATGTCGATGCTATCCGAACGCTTCGCACCGCATTCTATGTAGCGGCAACTACCTCAACGGGAGACGCGGCACTCATAGACATGCGAACTGCTGAAGATCCCATCGAAGGCATTAAGGCATCTATTGCAATTCCGGGTGTCTCTAGAGGATTTGTTGATATTGGTGGCGAGATGCATTTCGATGGTGAAGGCGCTGTTCCCTTCCCGGGAGCAGAACTACTTCGTCGTTTTGATCTGACACACCTGCTCGTACTCGCAAACCGACCACGGCCGGCAAAAAACGAACCGCCAGATCCAACGGGTAGTGCGTACTTACGCACACTCCCTGAAGGAGCGCGTCGAACGTTTGAAACTAGGCATGAACGGTTTATGAACGATCTTGCATACGTTCGAAACGAAACAGCATGCACCGTCGCTATTCTCTGGACAGACGGTCTTGTCACTCCGTTTAGTAGGTCGAGAGACTCTCTTGAGGGAGCCTGGGAGCGCGCCAAAGCTCACCTGCTACGGCGTCTTGCAGGTTGCAGACAACCAGTACTCGCCTAATACGACCCGACCCCTGAGTGTTCTCAGGGGTCGTTTCTTTTATTTCTTTGCAGAAGCAACTGCTTTCGCAAGTCTCGATTTCTTTCTCGCTGCAGTATTTTTCTTGATAACACCGCGCTTTGCTGCCTTGTCGATAGCCTGGTATGCCTTCGCAAGGTTCTCGGCGGTCATCTCCTTACGAGCATCCTTAACAGATGCAGTGAGGGCGCGCTTGCGGCGCACGTTGAAGACGCGCTTCTTGAGGGAGGCGCGGTGTGCTTTCTTTGCTGACTTAGTGATTGCCATGCGCCGCATCCTACGCTACTTATCGCTGGGGCGCAAGATAAGAAAAAGGCCTTCGCGGCATGCGCGAAGGCCTTCACGTTACGCGGGAAGGATCAGTCGCGTATCACGTGCGAGCGTGCGGTGAGCAGCTCGAGCGTTACGAAAGACCGAACCCTTCCAGAATCCAAGGTGGGTCAGGAGCACAGCGGCAGGGCCGTCTACTCCAGAAACAAACACCAAAAGATCATGTTCCCCGGAAAGAAGCGAAGTGTGTGTCTTCGGCACTTTTCCGTTCACAATTGATTCAAGGTGCGCAATAGAGAGAGGAATCCCCTTCTCAATCGTCACCTGCATTTGTTCCCAAATACGCCACAAGGGCGCGTTTTCAGTGACTCGGAGTATTCGTCCAGTCACCTCAGGAGTATCTTTGCTTCGTTCAGGAAGAGCTCCTGCACTCGCATAGCTGAACTCAATCCCAAGTCGGCGAAGTGTTGATTTTCGCGTTCCAGGAATTGCAATTTCTCCTTCATTAAAGAGCGTGAAGAGTCTCGACACGGATTGTGCCGGAACTGGCAGAGCAGCTTTGGGAACTTCCCGTAGTGCGACTGCGTTCATAACGTCCCCTTTTTGTTTGAGTGATGCGTGCGCACTAGTAGTGCGCATTCCCCTGCGTCGTGTATTCCGCCGCAGCGCGAAAAGTCCTTTCTTGGGGCTCTTTGCGCAAGGGCGGAACAGCACAGAATTTCCAAAGAACAGCAGCTGGCATAAAACCATATAAATGGAGATAGGGCAACTAATGCTACGATTTCCCTCATGATCCGCGAACTGAAAGGTGAGGTCCTTCGAAAGGAAGTAGCCGGACTTACCGTGAATGTAGGTGGCTGGGGGGTCTTTGTCTCCATGCCCTCAACTGAAGCATTTTCTGTGGGCGATACTGTACACCTCGTCACCTTTTTGGCCGTAAAACAAGACGGTATAGAGCTCTATGGTTTTGGTTCAGAGGAAGACCGTCGCTTTTTTGAACTTACTCTTTCAGTGTCTGGTGTGGGTCCTAAGACTGCTCTTTCATTGCTTCGCAGAGCACCTCGAGAAGCGCTCGAGAAAGCAATCGGTGCACGTGATGTGTCCTACCTTACTCGCGTTGTCGGTCTTGGAAAGAAATCTGCTGAAAAGCTGGTTGTTGAGATTGGTGAGAAACTTTCCGGAAGCGGTGCCCAGGTTATGGGCGAAGACGCAGAAGTGTTCGATACTCTTGTCGCGCTTGGGTACACTGAACGTGAAGCACGAACTGCAGTCGGTGCCATTCCCGCCTCAGTGACTGGGAAAGACGCACGTCTTAAGGCTGCACTGTCGGGCGCCAAATAACTATGAAGACTCTTCGCTCCCTCTTGATGCGTCTCTTGCCTCGCTCGCTCTATAGCGCACTCACCCTCCCCTATCACTATCTCCTTACGCTTACTGCTGCGATTTACTGTGGCTTCCCCGCAAGAAAACTCACTGTGATAGGAGTGACGGGCACTAAAGGTAAGTCTTCTGTGTCTGACATGCTCTATGTTGCGCTCAAAGACTCAGGTTACAAAGTTGCCGTTGCTTCAACGATACGCTTTGCCATCAACGACGAATCAAAGCCAAATCTTTTTAAGATGACTCTGCCGGGTCGCGGTTTTATTCAACACTTTCTTCGACAGGCAGTTGATGCTGGCTGCACACACGCCGTGGTTGAGATAACCTCTGAATCCACAAAGCAGTTTAGGCATCTCTTTCTTGATCTTGATGCACTCATCTTCACGAACCTTCAAAAAGAACATATCGAGTCGCACGGATCGTTTGAAAAGTATGCCGCAGCAAAGCTTCGCATCGGCAAAGCGCTCGCTCGCTCGCAGAAGCGTCCACGCGCCATCATTGCTAATAGTGATGACGTGGCGAGCACTCCGTACCTCGCCCTTCCTGTCGAAGAGAAACTTCCCTTCTCGTATCAGGACGCCAAGAACGTCTCCCTTACTCCTGGCGCAGTTTCCTTTACCTTTGAAAACACCCCGTTCTCACTTTCGCTTCCCGGAAGCTTTAGCGTCATGAACGCACTTGCGGTGATTCGTGCTGCGCATTTTGTAGGCGCGTCATATGAAGCACTTGCTCGTGCACTCAAAAATCTCGATCGCATTCCTGGAAGAACCGAACGCATTGATGAGGGTCAGTCGTTCTCTGCGATCGTTGATTACGCGCACACTCCTGATGGCCTAGAAAAGCTTCTGCAGGCGGCGCGAGCC
>CAYXXJ010000067.1:0-3759 GCA_964469095.1 uncultured Candidatus Saccharibacteria bacterium | reverse complement strand
AGAATGTAAAAATTGTATACGCAGGAAGCTCTACTAAGTTTGGAGATGGGGGTCTCGGTCGCGACCAGTCGCCGTATGCGTGGAGTAAGGCAACAAATACTGAGCTCGTGAAGAATTACGGAAACTGGTACGGGCTTCCGTATGCTATTGCATACTTCTATAACGTGTACGGTCCGGGAGAACGTGCGGGCGCCTTCGGTACCGTGATTGAAATCTTTAGACAAAAAGTAGTGCGTGGAGAAGCGCTCTCAGTTAACGCGCCCGGAACGCAGCGCAGGAACTTCACACACGTGCACGATATTGTTGAAGGGCTTCTCTTGGTAGGTGAAAAGGGTGAGGGAGATGATTTTGGTATAGGAGATTCGGTTTCGTATTCAATTCTTGAAGTTGCTGAGCTGTTTGGTAGCGAAGTGGTGATGATGCCAGAAGTGGCAGGAAACAGAATGGGATCTGATATTGATACTTCTAAGACGCGACTTCTTGGGTGGGAGCCAAAGCATACACTTGCTGACTACATCAATGACTTCCGAAAGTCCTAAACGCGTTCTCGTTTTTTCTACCGCCTATTTCCCGCAGGTAGGCGGAGCGGAGATTGCTATTAGTGAGATCACTAAACGTCTTAGTCCTGACTATGCGTTTGACCTTATCTGTGCCCGCTCCGATCGAGCGCTAGCTACTGAAGAAACACTCGATGCGGTACGAGTGTTTCGTGTCGGCATAGGTATACGCGTTATCGATAAAGTACTCGCTCCATTTCTTGGCGCGTTTAAGGCGATCTCTCTCCAGAGACAAGGACAATACGACCTCTATTGGGCAATGATGGTTACGTACGCCTCAGGCGCAGCATACATTGCGCGCTGGTTTACTAAGGTACCTGTAGTACTCACGCTTCAAGAGGGAGATCCGCCTGCGTACCTTAGACGAAAGTGGTTTGGATTGCTTGCGCTTTCTTGGCGCGCTGCGCTTACACGAAGCAGAGTCGTCACTGTTATTAGTACCTATCTTGGTACCCTCGCAAAAGAGTTTGGGTATGAAGGAGAGGTAGTGTTGGTTCCAAACGGTGTTGATAGTCTTCGGTTCTCAGGAGTGTCGCTTGTGCCGCACGAAGGCTATCGACTGGTTACTACGTCGCGACTCGTTAAAAAGAATGCGCTTGACGTAGTCATTCGCGCACTTTCGTACCTTCCAGACGAAGTAACGTTCGTGATCTATGGGACGGGGCCAGAAGAAAAGAACCTTCGCGATCTTGCGCGTATCTATGGCGTAACAAAGCGTGTTGAGTTTCGTGGTCATGTGGATCATGAGGCGCTTCCTGAGGCGCTTGCGGCAGTTGATGTGTTTGTACGTCCTTCACGAAGCGAGGGAATGGGTAATTCCTTTCTTGAGGCGATGGCTGCCGGACTTCCGGTGATTGCAACCCAAGAAGGAGGTATTGCTGATTTTGTGTTCGATGCAGACCGGAATCCTGACAAGGAGGCGACAGGGTATGTGGTGGATGTAGAAAACCCAGAGCAGATTGCGGCGCAAGTACACGCAATCTATACAGACAAGAAGCGTGCCGCAGCAAGTACTGAACGAGCCAAAGCAATGGTTATTCGTGACTATGATTGGAATCTGGTCTCGAAAAAAATGCGGGCAGTATTTGAATCACTTTCAGAAGAGATACGTAACGCATCGCACCTTGTTATTGCTACCCCTTTGTATCCTCCAGAATCTGGAGGACCTGCAACCTATGCGAAGATGCTCGCTGAAGGATTACCCGAGCTTGGACTGCGTACTACGGTAGTGAAGTTCTCGTCTGTGCGCAGACTACCCAAGCTCATTCGGCACTTTGCGTACTATCGCAGAGTGCGCCGGGCCGCAAAACATGCCTCTGCAATCCTCGCGCTTGACCCGATGTCGGTAGGGCTTCCTGCGATGAGGGCAGCGAAAGATCTCAATAAACCCTTCTATGTCAAAGTAGTGGGGGACTATGCGTGGGAGCAAGGAGTCCAACGTTTTGGGGTGCATGCGTCACTCGATGCTTTTGCAGGAATTATTGACGCGGAGCTTCCGCTTCCCGTGCGTGCCCTGCGTGCTATTCAGCGAGACGTAGCGCGCGCGGCAACACGAGTAATTGTGCCGAGTGAGTATCTTAAAACAATTGTTGAGCGATGGGGGGTAGATCCTGAAAAGATTTCAGTAATACGCAATGCTGTATCGCTTGAGCGTATTGGGAGTGTCCCAGAAGCAATTGCGCACCTACCACAACCGCTTGTAGTTTCGGTTGGTCGACTCGTACCCTGGAAAGGAATGGAGGGTGTTATTGATGCAGTCGGTGCGCTGCGTCGTGGAGGTGAGCATGCTTCTCTTGCAATCATTGGCGACGGGCCTTGCTATGAAGAACTTGTGACGCATGCCCAAGCAGTACTCCATGAGAAGTATGTGCTCCCTGGGCGTCTTTCCCACGAAGACACGCTTGCGGTAGTGCAAAAGGCAGATGTGTTTGTACTTAATAGTTCCTATGAAGGACTTTCGCATCTTCTTATTGAAGCGGCACTTCTAGGTACTCCTATTGTTGCAACGGATGCAGGAGGAAATAGTGAAGTAGTACGAACTAGCGAAGAGGGATATTTAGTGCCGGTAGGAGATACGCACGCGTTGGCTGAAGGTATTCGCAGTATGCTCGCTACGCCTAAGCGAGTACAGGATGCTCAAGAGCGATTCTCGCCTGCTACCATGCTTACAAAGACCCTTGAGGTGGTACAGCCATGAACATCCTCTTTATTTCAAACGACCCCGCACTCTTTGAGTCCTCAAGTCAGGTACGTGAGCGTATGCGCACATACGCAAAAGAAGTAACCGAGCTCCACATACTTTCAACTGCAGGAAAGCATGCTCGTGAAGAGCAAGACAGCAATCTTTTTCTGCATCCCGTTAGAGCACGAAGGCTTATGGGCGTGCTGCTGATGCAGAGCAAGGCTCGGGCTCTCGTAAAAAAACATGCCTTTGACGTAGTGTCAGCGCAAGATCCATTTGAATACGGTTGGGTTGCATACCAGGCAACGAAAGGCACTACAACCAAACTCTCGCTTCAGGTACACACTGATTTTCTTTCCCCTTGGTTCACTCGTTCAGGAAACTTTAGATCGCTTAAGGTACGCATGCCGTTTTTAAATAGAGTACGCTGCATGCTTGGAGATCGACTTCTTCCGAAAGCGCATGGGATACGAGTTGTCTCAGAACGCATCAAGCAATCGCTCGTTACCCGTTATGGGTCGCGCATTCCGACTCCTTTTGTGCTTCCTATTGGCGTGCCGCTTACACCCCCTTCGGCAGTACCACTCCCGCAGCATCAGTTTTCTTTTGCCTTTATTACCTCATCTCGACTTGAGCCAGAGAAACGTATTGAAGACATACTGATGGCACTAGGGCGACTTGGTCCGCGCCTCCACTCGGTTGGTCTTATTGTGGTCGGGGAAGGGCGAGAGCGAAAAAGACTTGAAGCGCTCGCTACCAAACTAGGACTGTCAGCACGGGTGCTTTTTGTTGGATGGAGAAATGATGATTGGGGTCTTATGCGAAGCGCGCAGGCGTTTATCCAGGCCTCTGCGTATGAAGGATATGGTGTGTCGCTCATTAAAGCAGCGCTGGCTCGTATACCTATTATTACTACTGATGTAGGAGTGGTGGGGGAAGTCTTTAAAGGGTATGAGGACGTGCTTGCAGTACCTCCTGCAGATCCTGCAAACCTTGCTGCACAGATGAACCTCCTCATTG
>CAYXXJ010000066.1:0-3759 GCA_964469095.1 uncultured Candidatus Saccharibacteria bacterium | reverse complement strand
GGCAAAGGTATACCCAATTTCTGGATGCACCTGCGACTGCGCTACCTCAGGTATCTGATATTCAACCGGGTCTTCAATTGACACTACGTTTTGCGTCTCACGATCAAGCTCAGAAAGCATTGCAAACAAGGTTGTTGATTTACCAGAACCCGTAGGGCCTGACATGAGAATGATGCCGTAGGGAGCGCGAATAATTTCGCGAATAGTTGCAAGATTAGTTCCTGAAAGTCCGATTGACTCGAGTGTTGCCACTGACTTAGCACGGTCAAGAATACGCATCACCACTTTCTCGCCGTATTCAGTTGGGAAAGTAGAGACACGGAAGTCGATACGACGTCCTTCAACAGTTGCGGAGAAGCGGCCGTCCTGCGGTTTTCGTTTTTCATCAAGACGCATCTGACAGAGAATCTTGATACGAGCGACCGCAGCAGGATGTACTTTCTTTGGAAGCTCAAGCGACGTATGGAGATCACCGTCCATACGAAAACGCACCTTGGTCTTTTCAGGAGAAGGTTCAACGTGAATGTCGGACGCACCCCCCTCTACTGCATACCGAAGGATCGTGGCAACAATCTTTGTGACCGGCGCATCCGCCTTAATGCGCTCCTCGGTAAGTCCTTTTCCTTCTATCTCTTCTTCTTTGCGCTTTGAGAGCTCATCATCAAGCGAGGTTTCTAGTTCTGAGAGCGCCTCACCTACTTCACCCGTGAGGTTTTCATATTCTTTGACGACGCGAGCAAAATCTCCCTCGCTAATGAGATACAGCTTGTAGGGCATCCCGCTATCAGAGGCAATGAACTGGAGTGCATCGAGCGCCTGAATATTATCGGGATCCGTAATACCTACCTCAAGCGCACCACCATCTACCCCGATAGGGACAATGTTGTAATGCCTGGCAGATTCTTCAGGAATATATGCAAGGGCTGTGTGATTGATAGGTCCCTGCGGAATGATCTTATACGGCAGGTTATGTCGCTCTGAAAGCACTTTCAGTATGTCTTCGACTGACACGCCGTACTTTACAAGCGCAGCTTCAAGAGAGCCTTCACTGTGCGCCTCACGCTCTAGCTTCGCGGTATCCCCCGCTTTCACCAGATCTTTCTCAACGAGCAGTGAGAGGAGATTCATCCCTCTTATTCTACCTTGCTAGCGCCCAAGTGGTGCAAACGGATCAACACGACCTCCGGTTTCAGGAAGGATCGCCGTACGAATATCTTCAAGCATCAAAAAGCGCGGATCAGAAAGTACGTCGGTATCAAGCTCCACAGGATCAATGCGCGACGTGAGTGCAAGAAACGCTTGCTCTGCTTCAGTCGCTGGCGCTGGATTTGCAGACACGCCCGCTCTCATAGAATCACTCCCGAACAAGAGATACCCTGCAGCCCCAAGCACAAGAAGGCCGAGAATGATGAGGACGCCGGTGGTTTTAGAGAGGTGCATAAATAAATTAGCGAAGCCAATAGATACGGAACGTCAGATTATAGGTATAGATACCAGTCTCTGAGTCATCAAGATCGAGCTCGACAAGATCAAGGAGACGGAGACTACGCTCAGCGCTTGCAAGGAAGGTTTTGAACGAGTCGTACTTACCTACTGCCTTCACGCGTATATCAAGTGACTCAACAGCACCCTCCGCCTCAAGTGAGAGCGAGTCACCGGAAGTTGCTTGTTCATCAGGACTTGCAACATCAAACCCTGAAAGGGTGATGCCCGAGCGCTTAGCAAGCGCATCGAGATCAACAATCAACTGTACGTTATCGACGCCATCAGGAAGAAACGACTCGAGACGTTCCAGTGCGCCCTCAGGAAGATTTGCTTTTGCTTCTGAGACCATTGCTGCTTTCTTGGTGTACACATCAGCAGCTGCAAGCGCTGCATCATACCCACGTATCTCAGTACGAAGGGTCTGCACGTTACCGGAGTACGTTGGATTTATGTACGCAAAGAACAACCCTATGGCGATCAAGATAAGAACGACTGGAAAGAGGCGTGAAATCATGGCGTGGTGGTGGTTGCTGGTGTTGTGGTAGCGGTATCAAGCTCCGCACTAGATGGGACCATGCCTTCTGCTGGAAGCTGTATGTATGGAAGCGCGTCAGCGTCTGACACCTTCAGAAGTCCTGGGGTGAGATCTGCTGAAAGCGTAAAGGAGACGGTACCTGTATCGTTCACATCGATATCTGAGAAGATTGCACGTCGAATTCTATTCTCTGAAGCAAACGCGGAAGACTGTGCAGCAAGCGCGTTGAAGCTGCGTGCGATACCTGTCATCTGTATCTCAGCCGTACGATCATCAGCAAGCGTAAACGAAAGAGTATCGAAACGGACGTTCTGGAGAGTTAGGGTTTCAAGAAGTGCAAAGAACTTACTTGCCGCAACATGTCCTTCAAGTAGGTCTTGTGCTGAGACAAAGCGCTCGCGGGTACGGATGAAGTCCTCCACGGCCATAGAGTTAATTGCTTCTTGTGCCTGTTCTACTTCCACACGTTTACTGTCACGTACCCCAACGAGGTATTTCTCGTACGCAAAGACCCCAATGCTTGCTGCTATAGAAAGACCAAAGAGAATAAATCCAACAAGGAGAAACGGGTTGCCACCCGTGCTTTTGTACTGCCCGCTCGCGCGGACCGGTTGTTTCGGTACAAACGAAGTTGGAATAACTGGAGAAGGAGCCACGTAGACAGTATAGGGGTACTTCGCCTAAACGCGCACCATATTTATACACATGCTGAGCGCCCTACCCGAGTTCTTCTAGCTTACGAAGCGCTAACCCTACCGCAACCGCAAATTCAGGGCCTATTTCTTTTAGTACTGGCCGCATGAAAGCAGGAGCAGACGTCTTTGCAAACGGATCGGCCACCTGTACATCAACCGCAAAGAATTCTTTTGCGTAGGCACCAAGCTCCTTGGTCACTCCTCCCCCACCAGTGAGCACGAGCGCCGCAACAGGACGTTGATGCGTTGTTTCAAAGCTCGTCATCACGCGACGTGCTTCTTCAAAGATGCGTGAGAACACTAGCTCAATCGTCTTCTTATCATACGGAGCACCACCATTACCAAAGCCATGTTCTTTCTTCACTGATTCAGCATCAGCAACTTCAAGATTATGCGCAGACGCAATCGTTCTGGTTACATCCTGTCCTCCCTGACGAATATTGTGCGAGACCGCTACCACCCCGCGCTCAACGACGTACGCCTTCGTAGCTGAAGCACCAATATCAAGTACCATCACTGGCTTCACTGGCTCATCAACCACTGAACGGATTGTGCTAAAGATCTCTATTTCATAGAACGAGGCTGCAAGACCTGCTCCTTCAACAATTTTTTGAAGGAGTGCGAGCTCGTCGTTATGTACAGCCACAATGAGTACCTTTACTTTTGATCCTGGCGCTGCTTTTTCAGGAAGCGCTTCAGGGAGAATAAACCAATCAAGCTGTACCTCCTGTATAGGAATAGGAATGTATTTTCGTGCCTCAAGAGAGATGACGGTCTTCTGCTCCTCTGGATCATCTCGACGTGGAAGTTCTACGAGCGTAAGAAGTGAGCGAGAAAATGGGATAGAGATACCTGCATTCGTTGAGGTGACGTTCGCCTCTTTTAAGAGATCTTTGAGTGTTTCAGCAATCTTGTCTGCTGGGAGATTTGTCGCCTGCCCAACCTGACCACCAGCATAGGGACCAAGGGCAATTTCGCCATAGGTTTCAAGTACAGCGGTACCGCTTTCTCGACGAAGCTGTACTACCTTAAGGGACGACGAGC
>CAYXXJ010000065.1:3156-3774 GCA_964469095.1 uncultured Candidatus Saccharibacteria bacterium | reverse complement strand
CCTCTCCTGCTGCTTCATTTTCTTTTGCAAGCGTGAAGTCTGCCTCGATAGCACTGAGTTCTGTAGTAAATTCAGCAGTGCTCTCATCAGGAACACCGTCACCGGTAAGGGCTTTACGGATAGATTCAATGCGCTCATCTACTTCCTGACGGCGAGCCTCAGCAATACTCGCATAGTAGGCTTCGTCACGAGGAGTAGTCTCATCAGTTTCAAGCGCATGATCTTCAGCAGCAACAGAAAGTGCTACGGAAAGCGCACGAAGCTTCTTGCGCTCATCACCATCTTCGTTCTCAGCCTGCGCAACGAGAATTTCTGCGTGGGCAGCAAGTGCTGAGTCAATACGTGCAGCAACCCGATCAGCGTCAGCGGCATCTCCCTCGTCCGCAAGCTGTTTGGCAGCTTCGCTTGCAAGCGTAAGATGCTCATCAACTGCGTCAGTAATGTCAGCGAGTGCACGCACATCGTCTCCCTTTGCAGCAAGCAGTTCTACCTCACGAATACGCTCTTCGGCATGGCGAATATCCACTTCTGCTTTAGCAACAGTACCTACCGCAGCAAATCGTTCACAGCGCTCGTTTACGCCACGCTTACGGCTGTACAGCGTTTCTCCAGGACGCC
>CAYXXJ010000065.1:1249-3146 GCA_964469095.1 uncultured Candidatus Saccharibacteria bacterium | reverse complement strand
ACGCCGTACTGGATCAGGGCAGGATCGCGGCGGGGAAGCGCTCCTTCAGCAGCGACAATGCCACCACCTGACACCACCAAAAGAAGTGCGGCGAACGCAAACGCGCCCTGTCGAAGGAAGAACAGTGGCGGGAACACAACTGAAGGCACAGGACGAACCATGAGCTCGGTAGTAGGAGCGTTCATGCGACTCTCGAGTACCGCACGCATCGAAGCACGCTCGTCGCTTGTAAGCGAGAGGTCATCGCGAAGTGCTTTGAATGAGGCTTTAAAATCGTTCATGGTTCGTTAATGTTGAGCGCTGTACGGGCTTTTTGTAGACCACGTTTAACGCGTACGGAAATAGTATTGGGGCGCTCCCCGAGGAGTTCGGCAATCTCTCCGATGGGAAGACCTTCCACGAGATGGAGCATAAGTGCTTCTCGATACGGATCAGCAAGACTCTTCACCGTTTCAAGAAGAATCTTACTCTCCCCTTCAAGGGTGACGTCTACTTCAACTGGCACCTGCTCCATCGCTCCTTCTGGGAGATCGCGCGCAAGTACCGGCTTCTTCTTTTTATAATAATCTTTGATCAGGTTTCTCGCGACGGTGTAGAGGAAAGCCCGAAGATTCTCTATCTCCGCTCCTTCTTTCCCGAGACGATCCCATACACGAAGGAAGGTTTCTTGGGTGAGATCTTTTGCCTCATCGCGACTTCCTGTCTTTGCGTAGCACAGACGGAAGACCGAATCGGCGTGCGAGTCGTAGGTTTCGAGGAACTCCTGTTCAAAGGTTGCCGTCCGCATATGCTAACGATTGAGTATGAGGTATATGACCAGGGCTCGTAAAGTGGACACGGGGAATGCCTGCGCACTAGCGGCGCAGGCCTCTTATAAAGACGAACCAGGGCCCTGTATGTGACAGACGCTTCGTGCACGAGAGACACATACAGACATATCCTTTCTCGGCGAGGTAGTGCTCCATATCTTCGAGGGTACGAGAGACTCCCTGAAGGATGTATGAAGCTTAGGTGCCTAGATAGTGTCCTGCGATAACGCCAATAGCAATTGCTGCTCCCCCTACAAGCACCATACGAAGTGCGCTCCGCAGTACCTTAACGTGCGCAAGCTGCGCACTCACTACCCCAAGGACCATAAGCGCAAGTAGTGAGGAGAGAATCGAGATACGAAACGCTTCGTGTACGGAAAAGAAGAGGTACGGCAGAAGCGGTACGAGGCCTGAGATTGCATACGAAAACAACATAATGATCGCGCCAAGCATGGTTGTCTCTGAACCACCCTTCCCTTTGGTCTCATAGTCCTCAACAGAAGACTCTGAGAGGAAGGAGCCTGCAGACATGGAGACTGCTTCAACGAGAATAAGAATGACACCTGTCACAAAGATGGTTTCTTTTGGCACTCCTGCTATCGCGATACCCGACACAAGACCAACCGTCGAAACGAGACTGTCTTCAACACCAAACACGAAGTTTCGAAGATAGGCTGCTTTCATGTACTAAAAAGTATACTCCCTCCTCATACTTGTGTGGTTTGTGGGGATAGGCAGTTTGCTAGCGTAGTGGGATGCCACGAGCAGGAACTCAGCGACCTCTATTTGATGTTGGTACGTCGCTTCCAAACGGGTTTGTCTATAGACCTGACTTTCTTACCGAAGAGGAAGAGAGCGAGTTACTCTCGTATTTTCTTGATCTTCCGTTTTCACACTCACGCCTTGGTGAATACGTCGCGAAACGTCGCGTCATAGGGTTTGGGTGGGGGTATGATTTTCGAACACACGAACTTGTTCCGGGACCACCGCTTCCTCCCTTCCTCAAGCCCCTGCAGCGTAAAGTGGCGAAGTGGCTTGATATCGAGACTGAGCGTGTCGCTGAAGCACTCATTACTGAATACCCTCCT
>CAYXXJ010000065.1:0-1211 GCA_964469095.1 uncultured Candidatus Saccharibacteria bacterium | reverse complement strand
ATTGGCTGGCATAGAGATAACGAAAGCTTTGAACATATTGTCGGCATATCGCTCTCGTCGTGGTGCCGAATACGCTTACGTCCCTATTCGTGGCGCGATAGAGGAAAAGAGGAACTGGTCGCACTTCCCCTTGAACCACGCTCCGCCTACATCATGCAAAAGGACGCACGCTATACGTACCAGCATTCCATTCCTAAAGTGGAAGGACTTCGCTATTCCATTACACTACGCACGCTTCCTATCCGGGCCATGCGCCAAGGATTGCGCCCGCGGCAAGAAGCGCTACGAGATAGTATGCCGCGTTAAATGCCCATAGTTTTGGGCTTTTATTCTCCCAAAGGAATGGACCGGCAGTAAGAGGAACCACAAAACCAAGCCAGTAATAGAATGCGCCGGTCATGCCGCCAACAGCACCGGTTATTCCTGTGTACGCAATACCAAACACGACTGCATGCGCAAGCACATACATCATAATGAGTGATAGCAACGCCATAATGCCCATTGCGGCAACCGGAGAAAGCTTCATCGCCTTCATGCTTTCAGGGGTGTATCCCATCATGTTCATCCACTGCTTTCCAAATACTGGTCCGTACCAAAGCATACCGAGTACAAACGAGACGACTGCTGCAAGAAATACTGCGTAGTAGTTTATGACTAGTTCCATAGGTAACGATAAAAAAGTACCTTTCTAGTATACGATGAGTACACTAGAATATTGACTTATTCTTATATATCTCTATAATACTATCCAGGTCGCCTCATACGGCGGTAACCGGAGAGTATCTATGTTTCGAATCCTAAGCGCTGTCTCATTTCTTATGGCAGCTGCTCTTGTGGGTCTTGGCGTATTCATTGCGCTTGCGACACCAACGTTCCAGAACGTAGTCGTGGACATAATCTCAGAAGACATGCTCGTATATCTTCTGTGCGCCGGGCTCTTGCTTGGTACCTTCACAGGAGTGCTCGGGGTCTTCTTGTACATCAATAGCGGGTGGTGGGTGGTTTCCCTTATTCTGGGATCTGCTCTCTGTGTTCTCGCGTGGCCCACACTCATAGAACCAATGTGGCTCACCCATGCGCTTGGCATTCAGTCAGCACAAAACGTGTTTGGTCTTGCGCTTGTGCTTGCTGCTTTAAACGTCATTGGCTTTGGCAGACACATGGAAAAACTCTACGTTCACGGGAACTAGCCTACTTAAGCCGCACTTCCT
>CAYXXJ010000064.1:0-4002 GCA_964469095.1 uncultured Candidatus Saccharibacteria bacterium | reverse complement strand
CTCCTTGCGCTTGGCGTGCTCGCACTACTCGGGTTCTTTTTGGTGCGCTACATCAACCCGTCATTCCGGTTCAATGGCATGATTGAGCACGCGCTCTACTACATACAGTCGGAAGGGAGGAGTTGGCTCCAGATACTCGTACAGGCAATGAAGTCAGTGTATTACCTCTCACCACTCCTGCTTGTGCCGCTTGTGTTTCTTTCTAAGTATCTCGTTTCGCGTCTTCGTCCGTTTCTGCTCTACCTAGCACTTGGTGCACTCTTCTACTTTGTACTCTTTGATTTCTCGCACGGTGCGCTTGATAAGTATCTGATGTTTGTGATTGCGCCGCTTGCAATACTTTCAGGCGCAGCACTGTCTCGTATCACGGAGCAACTTACGTCACGCATGCTCATGCTCGGAGGGGTCATCGGTATTGTTCTATCGGTTCTTGCGATAGCAACACTCTTTCTCTCACCGGTAGCGATGCCGCTGTACCCGAAAACCGCGTGGTTCTCGTCAATTCTCCATGGAAACCTAAATGTACTCACACCACTTACTGGAGGTTCTGGTCCAGTCGGGTTCTATATGTCGTTTCTCTTTATAGTGGTTGTTTTTGTAGCGTCTGCCATACTCGCACTTCTTGGTCGACTGCGTCCGGCTTTTGGAGGAGTGTGCACGATTGCGCTCATAGTACTTGGAGTGTCCTATAACGTTGTGTTTGCAGAAGAGTTCTCTCGCGGCGCACTCTATGGAAATGCGGGGAATGCACTAACAACCATTCTCGAAGAAGTTAGAGAGCGAGATTTGCCGCCACTTATTACCTATAACGACTATGGTGCCTACGAGCTTACTCGAATGGGGAAGTACGCTGGTCGCTTCTATGCGACACCCCAGTTTGAACAGTCGCACATTGGACGCTTTACGGAGCATGTAGCTACGGGAGGAGGGTATTTCCTTGTAACTGGATTCCCGCCGCTCTACGAAGGCTTCTACACCCACTTTTTTGCCAATTGTGCTACGGTGGCAACAACGTCAACTGGCGTCATTGAAAGCTCAATTTATCTATGCACACAAGCGCCCGAATGAAAGAGGGGTGGGAGCGCTATAAAGCGCGTAAAGACCACTGGCAGCGTAAGAACTCTTATTACTACGAGTATGTAGCACAGCTCGTTCGTTTTCTCGTACCTGAAGGTAAGCGCGTGCTTGTGGTAGATGATCCGGTTGAAGGCTTCTCACGTGCTGACGGTGTCTACGATTATGTAGTCATTTCCGACAAGCTTGGGTATCTCCAAGACATCCAAGGATTTCTCCACGAAGCAGCGGGACACTTAGGTGAAGATGGTCGTATTGTCGTCACGCAATATGCAGCGCTTTGGGAACCAGTGCTTATTCTTGGCGCATGGCTTGGGCTGCGCTCTCCTTCAACTCTACAAAACTGGGTCTCAGCACATGACCTCAATGTGTTCTTTTCCTTGTCAGGATTTGAAACGGTGAAGAGTGGGAAAAAGATGCTGCTCCCTATCTACATTCCACTTCTCTCTGAATTCTTAAACAGTGTGATTGCAAACCTCTGGCCCTTCTCTACGCTCGGGTTCATAGATTACGCAGTGGCTCGAAGAGAGCCTGCGCGCTATCCAAAAGCAGCCTCACTTTCTATTGTTGTTCCAGCGCGTAACGAAGCGGGTACGATCAAGCGCATCATTGATGAGTTGCCAAGCTGCGGCACCTTTACCGAAGTTATTTTCATTGAAGGAAACTCAACGGACGATACGCGCGCGGTGATTGAGAAGGTGGTAAAGGAATACAAAGGACCACATAAGGTGCAGTGGGGTGTACAGGAGGGGAAGGGTAAGGGAGATGCGGTACGAAAAGGATTCTCGATGGCAACCGGTGACATTCTCGCTATCTATGACGCAGATATGACGGTGCCTCCAGAAGATATGAAGAAATTCTTCGATGTGATTGTGTCTGGTCGTGGAGATTTCATCAATGGTTCAAGACTCGTGTATCCGCTTGAGAAACAATCAATGCGTCTCTTGAACTACTTCGGCAATCAATTCTTCAGTGCAGCCTTTAGTGTGATTCTCGGACAACGTCTTAAAGATACGCTTTGCGGTACGAAGGTGTTGTGGCGCCGTGACTATGACGCTATCGCACGCAATCGCTCATTCTTTGGCGACTTCGATCCGTTTGGGGATTTTGATCTTCTCTTTGGCGCTGCGAAACTCAATCTGAAAATTATTGACTTGCCGATTCGCTATCAAGAGCGCACCTACGGCACCACGAACATTAGTCGCTGGAAACACGGCGCGCTCCTTCGTCGTATGACCGCATTTGCGGCCGGGAAGCTGGTGTTCTGGTAGCATGGTCGACATGGAGAAGACTCCCGAAGCTCACTTCGACCAGATAGCAAAAGACTACGACTACTGGAAGAACAAAAACCACTACTACTATGACAACTTGAAGGTCCTCCTTCAGGAACAGATTCCACAACACGCGTCAGTGGTAGAGGTTGGGTGCGGGACAGGGGATTTGCTCGCCTCGCTTACCCCGTCAAAAGGACTGGGTACTGATATTAGTGCTGAGATGGTTGAGCTTGGGAAGAGGCGACACAAAGAGAATCCTGCGCTCACGTTCTCTCGAGTTGACCTCTTGAGCGAAAACGTTTCATTTGATGCTGACTATGTGTTTACCTGTGACGTGCTTGAACACGTACGAGAGTTACCTGAGTTTCTGAAAGGGCTTGAGAAGGCAATGAAGCCAGGAGCAACGTTGGTGGTAACACTTGCAAACCCTTTCTGGGAACCACTTTTGATGCTTACCGAGAAGCTTGGCATGAAGATGCCGGAAGGTCCTCACTGGCGCTTCTCGATAGGGAAGAATGAACGCTTGTTTAAAGAAGCTGGTTTTGTACAAAAAGAGCGAGGATACCGACTCTTGGTACCAAAGAAGACGGCGTTTTCAGATGCGGTAAATGCTTCGTTCTATCGAAACCCACTACTCGCACCTTTTGGATTTATTGTGTATTGGGTACTTAAAAAACCTGCATGAAGCCACTAACCATTTGTTACATGGGGCTCACGAAGCCCGGATTCTCTCGTAACGGTGTACAGATACAGGCACTTCGTGCAGCAGGGAACACCGTGCATGAATGTTTTGATGAAGCAAAAGGGTTTCGGAAGTTTCTGAATCTTTATTCCAAGCACGCTGCGCTTAAGGGGAACTACGATGTTCTGATTGTGGGCTATCCGAGTGCGCTTGTGGTGCCGTTTGCACGTCTTATCTCCAGAAAGCCCATTATCTTTGATGCTGCGTGGAGTCTCTTTGAGGGAATTGTTCTTGCAAGACAGCGTCATAAGAGGAACTTCCTTGCTCGTTTTTTCGTGTGGCTGCTTGATCGTATTGGGTATCAGGCTGCTGACTTAGTGCTTCTTGATACTGACGAACAACTTTCGTTCTATGCATCCTTGATGAGAGTGGGGAAGAGAAAGCTTCGTCGTCTTTACACGGGTTGTGATGAAAAAGCATTCTATGCTGATCCAGCAATCCCAAAACGCGCCCGCTTCACCGCCGTGTTTCGTGGCAAATACAATCTTGAAGCAGGACTACCGCATGTGCTTGCGGCAGGAAGACTCCTCGAAAAAGATGATATTGATTTGATTGTGTACAGTCCCGGATACAACCCAAAGCAGCAGGAGCGAACACCGAACATGACGATTGTCGATGAGTTCTTCTCTCTCGATGAGCTCCGTAAGCGAATGCTTGAGTGCCATGTATCGATAGGGCAGATGGATAAGAATGAGCGGCTCCACCACACGATCCCGCACAAGGCCTTTGAGTCCCTTCTTATGAAAGTGCCTTATATAGCCGCAAAAGCGCGCGCTATGGAGGAATTCCTCGTAGACGGGGAAAGCTGCCTTATGGTCGAAGCAGGCGACCCAGAGGCCCTCAGGCGGGCCATATGCCGTATACGGGACGAGAAGGGTCTCGAGGGGCGACTTAGGGAGGGTGGCCTTAGGG
>CAYXXJ010000063.1:3532-4112 GCA_964469095.1 uncultured Candidatus Saccharibacteria bacterium | reverse complement strand
CGCATCATTATTGCGGTGAAAGATTCTGGTATTGGTATACCTGAGAAAGATCTTGATCGTGTCTTTAAACCTTTCTATCGTAGCGACCGCTCACGAAACAGAGCATCAGGAGGAGGTTCGGGTCTTGGACTTGCGATAGTAGCTGAACTAGTTCGTGCCCACAAAGGAAGAATTCGTATTCAAAGCGCCGAAGGCAAAGGCACTACTGTCTTTGTATACCTTCCTCCCGGCCACGGCACACCACGAGAACACAAAGACATGCATGAAGGCGGCGCAACCGTAGACTTCTCGTAGCGCACTTCACAAAAGATTCATTGCCTGTCTGGCACACTCTAGAGGCGCGATTCTTCGCGCCTCGGGCATTCCCATAGTTCTTTCTGTGTGTTTACACACCTTGTAGGTCGCTGACTTATCTTCGCGGACGCTGCCGACGGGCAGCGCCTCGCGTTACTGTCTCTATACACCTCGTTCTCGCGCGGCTTTCAAAAATGCAGTGAACAGAGGGTGTGGTGAAAGCGGTCGCGCCTGCAGTTCTGGATGCGCTTGTCGTTCTTCGCCGCGCTATAGGCCAGCGTCGCCG
>CAYXXJ010000063.1:0-3522 GCA_964469095.1 uncultured Candidatus Saccharibacteria bacterium | reverse complement strand
GACTGCCATCAAAACACCGTCAGGACTTTTGCCTGAGAATACGATACCTTCTTTCTCAAGTTGTGGTACGTACCCAGGATTTATCTCGTAGCGATGGCGATGGCGCTCCTCTACCTCTTCTTTTCCATATGCTTCGTGAGCAATAGTGCCTCGCGTAATAACTTCGGTGTACACACCAAGACGCATGGTGCCGCCATAGTTTCCTGAAGCAATCAGTGCCTTCTGCTCAGGCATCACATCTACTACCGGGTTCTTCGTGGTTGGATCTATCTCAACCGTGTGCGCGTCCGTAATGCCGAGAACCGTTCGTGCGTATTCAATCACCGCAAGCTGCATGCCGTAGCAAAGCCCAAAGTACGGAATCTTATGCTCTCGAGCGTAACGAATGGCATTAATCTTTCCTTCAATGCCCGTCTGCCCAAATCCACCAGGAACAAGAATGCCGTGATACTCCGAGAGCTTTTCAAGACCTTCCCCATTCTCAAACTCTTTAGCGTTTACCCAGTCGATCTCTGCCTTAACTCCCACCTTCGCTGCAGAGAACTTAAGCGCCTCAATCACTGAGAGATACGCGTCAGAGAGAATATAGTCTCCCGTATCAAAATACTTCCCTACAATCCCAATCTTTACGACCGGAGACTCGATGCGAGTGTTTTGTACAAACGCCTCCCACTCTGAAAGATCTGCAGGAGTATCTTTTGGAAGTCGAAGAAGGTCGAGAAGCGTATCGCCAAGGTTATCCTTCTCAAAGTTGAGCGGTACGTCATAGATGGAGCGGACATCAGGAGCTGACACAATGCGAGACGCAGGAACAGAAACTGCAACGGCAAGCTTCTCTTTTCGCTTATCATCAATTGGATAATTTGCGCGCGCAATCAGGAAGTCGGGCTGCACACCATAGGAGTTCAGTTCACGCACTGCGTTTTGTGTTGGCTTGGTCTTCATCTCTCCCAGAGTTGAAGGCACAGGAAGGTAGGACACGAGACCAAAAAGTACGTCTTCTGGGTGCTGCATCTTTAGTACGCGAGCAGCTTCGATAAAGAGAGCGTTCTGGAAGTCCCCTACCGTTCCTCCTATCTCAATCACTGAAATATCACTTTCATTTGCCTCACTTGCTGCATGGATACGGCGAAGAATTTCATCGCGTACATGCGGGATAGCTTCTACACACTTACCGCCATACTTAAGTGCACGCTCTGCTTCAATCACTGAGCGATACACCATGCCGCCGGTCATATAGTCGTCGGCAGTAAGATCGCGGCCAAGGAAGCGTTCGTAGTTACCCATGTCCTGATCAGTCTCAAGTCCTGAGCGAAGCACAAACACCTCACCATGCTCTGTCGGGTTCATGGTGCCCGCATCTACGTTTAGATACGGATCAATCTTTACGAGATTCACCCTGTACCCGCGCTGCTTCAGGATGAGCCCCATCGAAGAGACTGCGATTCCTTTCCCGACGCCACTCATTACCCCGCCGATGACGAAGATGTACTTGTGTCCGGGCTTTGCCATATTAGATGCGGAGATAGCGCCTGACGGCGAAATAGCTTGCAAGTCCCCCAAGCAAGATGCCTGAACCTACGATGATGAGGAAGAAGCGTGCAAACTGCTCGATGTAATAGGTAAAGAGATTGAACCCGCCAAGCCAGGATGAAAGTGCACTTCCTGCGTACCAGGCAATAGGATAGAAGAGGAAGAGCACGATAAGCGCAGCCGCAAGTCCTGCGATTACCCCAGCCACAATGAAAGGACCGCGAATAAACATGTTTGAGGCTCCCATAAGGCGCATCACCCCGATCTCATCTCGAGCAGTGTAGATAGCAAGACGTACGGTCGCAAACGCAATGGTTGCTGATGCGAAGGCAAACAGGATTACGACAATAACGCCTGCACGCTCCGTCGCATCAATCGCCGCAGTCAAGCGATCGATAATGGTCTTGTTCTGGAAATAGTTCACACGATCAATGAGAGACGCGCCGCTACTATCCGTTGCTGGAGTGTTCGTGAGGAAATCTGCGATAGCACCATACTCGGAAGGATCCTGTGCTTTGATTGCTAGAGAAGCACCAAGTGGATTGTCTCCAAGTTCCTCAAGTGCCTGGAGTACGAGAGCATCGCTCTCGTGGCGCTCCTTAAAGGCCTGCAACGCTTCTTCACGAGAGGTATACGTGACACGCTCGACTTCTGGGATCTCAGAGAGTCTTCGCTGATACGCAACAATATCGCTTTCAGCAGCGGTCGTTACAAAATACACGTTCACATCCACCTTATCGCGAATAGAAGCAAGGGTGTGGGTCAATACTGCTGAAAGGAAGACGAGGAGCGCGACAATAGAAAGCGTCACTGTCATGATAAGGACGGTTGCAAACGAGACTGAACCGCTTCGCATGAAGCTTCGTGCACCGTTTACCAAGATTCGCTTAAAGGTCGTCATCATACTAGAGGATATAGTGGCCACGCGGATCATCACGCACGACTCTACCCTTCTCCATAGTGATCACGCGCTTACCCATAGCATCCACAACACCTTTATTATGAGTCGTGATGATCACGGTCGTACCAAGCTCATTAATCTTCTTCAAGATTTCAATGACGTCATAGGTGTTTACTGGATCGAGGTTTCCGGTAGGTTCGTCAGCAACAATCAAATCTGGTTGATTGATGATGGCGCGACCAATCGCAACGCGCTGCTGTTCACCGCCTGAAAGCTGTGAGGGGAAATGATTCGCCTTATCACCAAGATCTACGAGATCGAGAATGTAGGGTACGTCTGAGGCAATGTCCTCATCGCTTTTACCCATCGCTTCCATAGCAAAGGCAATGTTTTCGTACGCGGTTCTTGAAGGAATGAGACGGAAGTCCTGGAACACGGTCCCTATTTTTCTTCGGTAGTGGTGGAGTGCGTTCTTCGGAATGTCGTGAATGTTCAATTCTTCAAAATACACAGCTCCTTCAGAAGGACGATCTTCTGCAAGAAGCATCTTAAGGAGTGTCGTTTTGCCTGCGCCTGAGTGACCTACGATTGAGACGAATTCTTTGTGGCCGATGGTGAGCGAAACCTCCTCAAGGGCAGGAGTCCCATCGCGATACTGCTTCGTCACTTTATCAAAGGTGATCATATAACCTGGCTATTCTACCCCATGAGCGGTAGAGGCGTCTATAAATGCATCAAGATCACCTGCAAGCACCGCGTCTGGATTTCCACTTTCATACCCTGAGTCGTGATCTTTCACCATCTTGTATGGATGGAGTACATAGGAGCGACGCTGACTCCCCCACTCGTTCTTAGTTGAGGTCGCAATTGAGCGCCCCTTTGCTTCTGCGTCGCGTCGTTCTGCTTCAAGCCGGAAGAGTTTTGCTTTCACGAGCTCAAGCGCACGCGCTCGGTTGGCTTGCTGACTTCGTTCAGAGGAAACATGCGCTGACACCCCGGTAGGCGTATGCACAATGCGCACGGCAGTCTCTCGCTTGTTTACGTTCTGACCTCCTGCTCCTCCGCTTCGAGCAAACTGTATCTCAAGA
>CAYXXJ010000062.1:0-4121 GCA_964469095.1 uncultured Candidatus Saccharibacteria bacterium | reverse complement strand
AAGAGAAAGAAAGTGCGTACGCAGCACCGCTTGCACTTATTCGAGAAGGTAAGTCGTTGAGTCCGATGGCGAAAGAGCGTGGGGTAGTCGCTGGTACTGTGGCAGCGCATGTAGAGAAACTGTATGCAGAAGGTGAGGTAACTCGGCAGCAGGTTACGGATCTTCTTTCTGGGAAGGCACAGAAATCACTTGAAGACATATTCGCCGCATACGAAGAGCTTGGTACTGAGCGACTTGCTCCAGCGTTCTCTCATTTGAAGAAGCGCTTTACTTTTGAGGACTTAAAACTTGCCCGAGCACTCTTTACGAAGTGATTTGGTACACTAAGGATATGAATGCAAAAGGCTGGGCACTCGTATCGATACTACTGGTCCTCATTCTTGGTGGGGTAGCACTCTGGAAGTTCTGGCCTACACCCGAAATAACAGAAGAAGCTCCAACAGTTCCCTCTGAAGAGTTGAATGGCAAGTCGCTGTACGCAAGCGGAGAGTATGGATTCATTGTTGCGTACCCCGAGAGTGCTTTTATCGAAGAAGGTGTGTTTACTGCACGACACCTTCCTTTTATGTGGCGCACAAATGCGGTCGCAACGGGTACTCCAGTGCTCTCAATCGTGACGTATGACAGAGAAAGCGATACTTCCTATCCTCGTTTCTATACGAGTCGGTGTGAGTGAGGACTCGAAAGAGCTTGCGGTGTGCGAAAAAGCGGGTGACCAGATAGGAGAGGTTGCGCTTCCTGATCGTGTATTAAATGGCACGACCTGGAAAGTATTCTCGTTTAGTGATGCTGCTATGATGCGCTACCAAAAAGGCGTCTCTTATCGTGTACTGCATGAAGGTAAGTGCTATGCCCTTGAGGCGCTTGTAGGAGGATCAAACTACCGAGACGAGGCGAGCGCAGACGATGTTCCCGAGACCCTTCTTGAGGGAGAATATACAAAGCTTGATGAGATCATAAGCTCATTCACCTTCTCCACTCCGTAATTCATTCTGTCTTCATGAGAAAGAGGTATCGTAGAGGTATTAATAACCAACACACATCATGACTATCATTCATTGGCTTGTTTCAGCAGTAGCAATTCTTATTGCAGCGTATTTGGTGCCTAACACTGAAGTGACCATTGTCGGAGCACTCGTACTAGCAGTAGTGCTTGCCCTCATTAACATCTTCATTAAGCCATTGCTTACCTTCCTGACACTTCCGTTGAATATCCTGACACTCGGGCTCTTCTCCCTTGTCTTGAACGCAGCACTTATCATGCTTGCGGACATGCTGGTCCCAGGATTCTCTGTCGGTGGATTCTGGATGGCGCTTCTCTTTGCGCTTGTGCTCTCACTCATCAACTGGCTGTTCTCAGGAATGAAGCGTAGCTAAGGCGCACCTTCTTACTTCGACACACGCGCACCTTTCGGGGTGCGCGTGTGTCGTATACTAGATGCACCATGGCGATGCAGTACGAAGGGCCGGTAGCACCACTCGACTCTCCAGAGGCCGAGCTTGCACACCTGCGTGCGCAGGTAGAAGCAAAGGAGCGCGAACTTTCAAATAGAAATCAGGCAGTAAATCCTGAAGCGGTCGTCAAAGAACGGCTGATGAAGCATGTTCGTACTCCGGCGGCAGAAGTACTGCATCCTGAGTACCGTCTCTCTGATGCTGAGGCACAAGAACTGGCGCTTGATCTTGATCCTGAAAGTGATGACGAGACCATGAGTGAGCTGCGCGCCCTTATGGAGGAAAAGGGTATTCATAACGCGTTTACCGTTCTCGATAAGTTGAAGAGTCCGCACCTTGAGGACGACTTCCATCGATTCCTTGTCGCCTACATCCTCGCAGGTCGTCAGCCAAAAGGTCTTGGCGAGAATGCTCCTGAATGGAAGGCGCTTCATATGACTCTCTACGAGATTGCTCTTCCTGAACTTCCGGAAGAAGAGCAGCGTGGCAGGGCGTTTCGAGACCTGGTTGCGTCTATGGAGCAATTCTATGGCGGCATGCTTGCGGTTGAGGATGCGTACCATGGTGAACCGCCGTACCTTGCCCTTGAACTTGCGGTACCTTCAAATTCCCAGGAGCTTCGCTTCTATGCTGCGATTCCAAACGGTCGCCGTGACTTGTTTGAGAAACAGATGCTCGCGGTCTTTCCAAACGCAGTGATTGAACACTCACCAAATGACTACAACATCTTTGTGCAGGGGGGAGAGAACGAGGGTTCTGTCGCAAAGCTTCAGAACCCGCACCCGCTTCCTCTCAAGGACTATCAGGACTTTGAGTACGATCCGATTAACGCACTCTTGAATGCGTTCGCAAAGATTGCCCCTGAAGGTGAGGGTGCTGCAGTCCAGATCATTTTTAATCCGCAGAAGGATAAATACGTTGATACGTATCGCAAGATGCTTAAAGAGCTTCGTAAAGGGACGCCGAAGAAGCGCGCTTTTGAAATCACGCACGATCCATTTGGACGATTCGTCCATGATGCTAAAGAAGCGCTTCGAACAGAAAAGGACGGTTCCTCGCACGGCCCCGATCAGATGGCTATTGAAGGGGTAGAGAAAAAGATGGCTGCACCGGTGATTGAGGCAAATATACGCCTCGTAGCTTCTTCGGGTGCTCCTGGACGTGCACATCAAATTATTGGTGAGCTTGAGGCTGCGTTTAATCAGTTTGAGAACACCAAGGGAAATCGGTTTGAGTGGAAACGAGTGAAGCAGGGCGATAGCAAGAAGTTCTATAGAGCACTGACCTACCGCCTCTTCTCCCAAGACACCAAGATGCCGCTCTCACTTAAAGAACTCACCGCGCTCTATCACTTCCCACCAAAGGGCATTGTCTCCTCCCCACATCTGAAACAGTCTCGCTTCACAGCAGCGGCAGCGCCACTCGTGCTTCCAAAAGAAGGAGTGCTCTTGGGTACAAACACCTTTAGAAATGCACAAACTGAGGTGCGTCTGTCTCCACAAGACCGTCTTCGTCACTTGTATGTGATTGGACAGACGGGTACCGGAAAGACTGGATTCTTGAAGACGCTTATTGAGCAGGATATGCGTAATGGGGAAGGGTTGTGCTTCATTGATCCGCATGGTTCAGACATTATCGATGTGCTTTCTATGGTCCCGCCTGAGCGCTATCAGGATGTGATCTATTTCGATCCTGCAGAGACCTCTCGTCCATTTGGCTTGAATCTTCTTGAGTACGATGAATCAAAGCCCGAACAGAAAACCTTTATCGTCAACGAGCTGCTCGCCATCTTCCGTCGTTTGTACGGCGACGTGCCTGAGTCGATGGGTCCTGCGTTCGAGCAGTACTTCAGAAATGCAACGATTCTCGTAATGGAAGATCCAGCGTCAGGCTCTACGCTGATGGATATTGCGCGCGTGCTTGCAGACCCTGCGTTTAGAAACTTGAAACTCTCTCGCTCAAAGAACATGGTGGTGAACCAATTCTGGGAGAAGATTGCGACGCAGGCAGGCGGTGAAGCGTCACTTGAAAACATGGTGCCATGGATTGTGAACAAATTTGACGACTTCACGACAAACGACTTCATGCGTCCGATCATTGGTCAGCAAACCTCTTCGTTCAATTTTAGAGACATTATGGATAACAAAAAGATTCTCCTGGTGAATCTTTCGAAAGGACGTTTGGGTGAGCGAAACGCAAACCTCATCGGTCTTATCTTGGTTGGTAAGTTGTTTATGGCTGCGCTCTCACGTGCGGATAATCCTGGGTTTAACTATCCGCCGTTCTATTTCTATATCGACGAGTTCCAGAACATCACCACTGATTCCATTCCAGGTATCCTTTCTGAGGCACGTAAGTACAAGTTGTCGCTCACGATTGCGCACCAGTTCTTGAAGCAGGTGGATGAAAAGATACGAAATGCGGTGTTTGGTAACGTCGGAAGCATGGCAGTGTTTCGAGTGGGTGAAGAAGATGGAGAATACTTTGAGAAACAGTTTGCTCCAGCGTTTAAGTCACTCGACTTTGTAAATATTGAAAACCGAAACGCCTACATTCGTTTGCTTGCAAATGGTGTGCCGCAGAAACCCTTTAACTTTAAGACCCTCGATCTTCCTCAGGGAAATCATGGTCAGGTGAATGATCTTCGTGAGTTGTCGTACATTACC
>CAYXXJ010000061.1:1157-4242 GCA_964469095.1 uncultured Candidatus Saccharibacteria bacterium | reverse complement strand
TCGCTCCAAACGATCCTTCGGTACTCTTCCAGGTAGGCGTTCTTCGCTCAGGCACCGGAGACACGGCGGGCGCAATCGCAGCCTTCTCTCGTGCAGTTGAACTGAATCCTCAGTACGCAAACGCTCGCTACTTCCTCGCTGCAATGTATTCAACCGCAGGCCGCTATGAAGAAGCTGCTGAAGAGCTTCGCGCGGTAGGTGCATTGTCTGCTGAAAACGCAGCTGCAGTTGCTGGTGATCTTGCTTCAGTTGAAGCTGGCAAGAATCCATTCCCTGCTTCACGACTCCGCACGCTCGGTATCCCGACTCCTCCAGTCACGGAACCTACGGGAGAGACGCCCTAAGGAAGGGGCATAGCCGGAACAATGGTTACTACCATCCTCCGGACGTTTAGCGAGTCCGTTCGCGGATTCACGACGCCGATACGCAGCCTGCACCAGGCTGCGTATCTCCTTGCGGCACTCACGCTCGTTTCGCAGGTTCTTGCGCTTCTTCGTGATCGATTGTTTGCGCATGCATTTGGCGCATCGCTCTCACTCGATCTCTACTTCGCTGCGTTTCGCATCCCTGATCTTGTGTTTGCGCTCGTCGCATCTCTCGTGTCTGCGTACGTGCTCATTCCACGTATTGCTTCTCGAGAAGAAGGAAACGCAAGGCGCACACTCTCGCATGCAGCATCGTTCCTACTTTTCTTCGCTGCAGCGCTTTCAGTTTTTCTTGCAGTAGCTGCGCCGTTTCTTCTGTCACTGCTGTTTCCAGCGTACGCAACAAACGAAGAGTTTGTACTGCTTACAAAACTACTCCTGATACAACCAATTCTGTTGGGTCTTTCAGGCGTATTGACGTCCGTCACACAAGTAGAACGAAGATTTGTTTTGTTTGCGCTCTCACCAGTGCTCTACAACCTTGGCATTATCGGTGGTGTGCTCTTCCTCTATCCAACGTTTGGCCTAGCAGGTATTGGTTGTGGTGTGGTACTTGGAAGTCTTGCACACCTCTTGATTCATGTACCGGTAGTGCGTAAAGCAAAACTGTTACCATCTCTCGTGATTCCGTCGTTCTCGATAGTGCGCGACATTGCGAAAGATTCGCTTCCGCGCTCGTTTGCGCTTTCGATGAGTGCGCTCACTACCCTGGTACTTGTTGCACTTGCTGCAGATACAGCTAAAGGTTCAGTTGCAGTGTTTTCGCTTGCGGGAAATCTTGCAGCGGTTCCGCTTGCGCTCATTGGCGCTTCCTATGCAACTGCAGCGTTTCCGGTGCTTGCAAAAGAAGCAGGTGAAAAACGCTCCGAAGCATTCAAGGCAACGCTCTCTGCCGCCGCGCGTCACCTTATCTTCTGGTCGACGGTTGCAGCGCTGCTTACGATTGTGCTTCGTGCACACTTGGTGCGCGCCATCTTTGGAACTGGTGCGTTTGATTGGGATGCAACGAGACTGTCAGCCGCAGTGCTCGGGGTGCTCATTGTTGGTCTTGTTGCACAAGGACTGGTGTTGCTCGCGTCGCGTGCGTTCTATGCTGCGAGAAAGAGTTGGAACCCACTCATCATTCAAATTGTTGGTTTTGTAGTGTCGGTAGGATCAGCGATTGCGTTTCTTCAGGCTGCAAAGACGTATCCCTTCTTTGTCGATTTTGTAGAAGCGCTCTTTCGTATCGAAGGGGTCCAGGGTACCGAAGTGGTGTTTATTGCGCTTGGCGCTACGGCAGGCCAGCTCCTCATGGGTGCACTTGCGCTCATTACCTTGTCGTCTGTTGCGGCAGGAGTCGCGAAAGCGCTCGCACGCCCCTTCTTCGAGGCTGCAGGAGCTGGTCTTGTGGGTAGTGCTGCTGCGTATGGTCTCCTTTCCTTTATGGGAAACCTTGCTCCGCTCACCTCACTTGTCTCGGTCTTCACGCAAGGCCTTCTCGCTGGTATGGTGGGTCTTATCGTCTCAGCGGCAGTGCTCGCTCTTCTTGAGAATCGCGAATTCAAGGACCTCTTTGAGTCATTGAAGAAAGTTGCGTCCTCGAAAGCGCTCCAGCCGTCGGGAACGGTACTCGATGACCACGTCAACGCATAAGATACGAAACTTCTCTATCATCGCGCACATCGACCACGGGAAAAGCACCCTGGCCGACCGCCTTCTTGAGCGTACCGGTACGATAGAAGCACGAAAGATGCGTGATCAGGTCCTCGATAAGATGGATCTTGAGCGTGAACGCGGCATCACTATAAAGATGCAGCCGGCACGTATGAAGTACCGTTCTAAAGCAGGTGAAGACTATATCTTTAACCTGATTGATACTCCTGGACATATCGACTTTGCATACGAGGTCTCTCGTGCACTCTCAGCAGTTGAAGGAGTGATTTTGCTCGTAGATTCAACCCAGGGCGTACAGGCACAGACACTTACGACACTTTCAATGGCAAAAGCAGCAGGTTGTGTAGTGATTCCTGCTATTTCAAAAATTGATTCTCCCTATGCACGACCTGACGAGGTTGCGCTTGAGCTTGCCGAACTATTGTCCGTAGATCCTGAGTCAGTACTTGCAGTGTCTGGTCGCTCGGGCGCTGGAGTAGAGGAATTGCTTGAGGCGGTTGTGGAGCGAGTACCTGCACCAAGAGCACAAGAAGCAAACGAAGCACGTACCACCATCTTCGACTTCTCCTATTCAACCCATCGAGGCATCGCAGTGTTTGTGCGTGTCTTTGACGGTACGGTCAAGAAGGGAGATCTTCTGGAATTTCGTGCGGCAGGGAAACGGTTCTCAGCGCTCGAGGTTGGAATCTTCGCTCCCGACGAAACACCGGTTGAATCGCTATCAGCAGGTGAAATTGGTTATATCGTCACTGGTATTAAAGAACCAGGTGTGGTGGCAGTGGGAGACACGGTGGGACTACAAAATGGACGCCTCCCAGCGCTCTCAGGTTTTGCACGCCCTCGTCCTGTCGTGTGGGCGTCGGTATATCCTGAGAGTCAGGATGATCTCGTTGAGCTTCGTCAGTCTCTTGAACGACTACGACTCACTGATTCCTCGCTCTCGTTTGAAGAAGAATCATCCGGCGTGCTTGGGAGAGGATTCCGTTGCGGATTCCTCGGCATGC
>CAYXXJ010000061.1:0-1147 GCA_964469095.1 uncultured Candidatus Saccharibacteria bacterium | reverse complement strand
GAGTGTTACTGAGCGACTTCGTCGTGAGTTCTCACTCACGCTGGTCGTGACGATACCAACTATTGAGTACGTGGTTACGGATACGAAAGGAAAGCGAGAGACTATTTATACCCCATCAAAGTTCCCTGCCTTTGGCGACATTCAGGCAATTGAAGAGCCTTGGGCAAAGATCATTCTGATTACCCCACCCGATTCTTTGTCCGGGTTGCTCCAGCTTTTGCATGATCACGAAGCAGTGGTGGGAGACACGCATGCGTATGTGGATGGACGAATGGAGATTTCAGCAGAGATGCCGCTACGAGAACTGATGCGAGGCTTCTTCGATCGTGTGAAGAACGTGTCCTCAGGTTACGCGTCTCTCTCATATGAGCTTCTCCCGACTCGTCCTGCTGATGTTGTGAAGCTCGAGATCTTGGTAGCTGAAGAAGAGGTGCCGGCATTCTCTCGTGTGGTGTCCCGTCGACGCGTGCAGGAAGAAGGGGAGCGCATGGTTGAGAAACTCCATGAGATTCTTCCTAAACAGCTCCAGGTCACCAAAATTCAGGCACAGGCACTCGGAAGAATCATCTCCTCACGAACCCTTTCCGCTATGCGTAAAGACGTAACAGGCTATCTCTATGGCGGTGACGTATCTCGAAAACAGAAGCTTCTCCAGAAACAGAAGAAAGGAAAGAAGTTCCGTGCCCAGTTTGATAAGAACCGGGTAGATATCCCTGAAGAGGTGTTTATGAAGATGGTGCAGGATTCAGAGCGGTAATCATACACGGTATACTCTCCGTATGATCCGGAGAAGGAGAGCAAAGCGTCCGCCCCGAGACTACCTCATCGCAGGAGTGCTTCTGTTTGTATTCTGCTCACTCTTGTATGGGGTAGTGGATCTATTCGGAAAAGAGGAGCGAGCAAGGATTGCAGCAAAAGATGCCGAGGCAGCTCTCACTTCCCTGTCTGAGCGCGAAGCAAAGCTCACTGCAAGCCTTGCTGAGCTTTCTACCGAGCGAGGCCAGGAAGCCTCTCTTCGAGAAACCTATGGTGTTGCAAAGCCCGGAGAAGAGGTCTATATCGTCGTTGAACCAAGCGAGGGGAAAGATCTTGGGGAGTTGCCCTGGTGGAGGACACTGTTTGGGTCCTTTGGTATCTAACAGAGTAC
>CAYXXJ010000060.1:0-4326 GCA_964469095.1 uncultured Candidatus Saccharibacteria bacterium | reverse complement strand
CATGACGAAGCAGCAGATAGCGAGTTGCTTCTGTACCGTATTTCTCTACGAGTTCATAGGGGCTAATAACATTTCCAAGCGACTTCGACATTTTCTGTCCGCCTGAGTTAATAAAGCCGTGATAAACGACCTGATCGGTATTCTTAAGATCCGCAGACATGAGCATTGCCTGCCACATAAGGGACTGGAAGCGTACCTGGTCCTTCCCAGCCACCTGCAGCACTTTCCCTTCGTTCCAGAACTCCTTAAAGGCACCATTCTCATCCGGCCATCCGAGGGTTGAGATGTAGTTCGTGAGCGCATCAAACCAGACATACATCACCTGAGTGTCGTCTCCAGGAACAGGCACGCCCCAAGATAGTTTTTCTTTTGAGCGAGAGATACTGAAGTCTTCAAGACCGCCCTTCACAAACGCAATTGCTTCTTCTCTTCTCCATTCAGGCACAATCACTGCATCTCCCGAAAGATACTTCAAAAGACGATCTTGATACTTACTAAACTTAAAGAAGTAGTTCTCTTCTGAAAGCATCGTAAGTGGTTTTCCTGGGTGGAGCGCACACTCACCTTCGTGGTTTAAATCTTTCTCAGTCTTAAACGCTTCGCACCCAACACAGTATTGGCCTTCATATGTTTTCTTGTAGATATCGCCAGCAGCGTCACAACGCTTCCACATCTCCTGCACTGCTTCATAGTGCTCAGGGTTAGTGGTACGAATAAAGGTGTCATTTGAGATAGCTAGTGCTTCCTGGAGTTTCTGGAACTCACCTGCATAGCGATCCACATACGTTCTTACATCCTCTCCTGCCTTTTCCGACGCTTCAAAAATCTTCTGACCATGCTCATCGGTGCCGGTTGAGAAGAACACGTTGTCACCCCGAAGACGCCAGCTTCGTGCAAGCGCGTCCGCCTGCACAAGCTCGGTAGCAAATCCGATATGCGGATCTGAATTCACGTATGGAAGAGTGGTGGTCAAATACCGGTTCATACGAAGGACTATAGCGCGGGGTATAAGAAAACGCGACCTGCGTAGAGCAGATCGCGTTTATACTCACAAACCCTACCCAAGCCCCTGTATTCTTCCCTTCTGCAAATCGTTCACCAGTTCCTGTACTGCAGCAGCAATAGGAACCGCAAGGAGTACGCCCGGAAGACCTGCAAGCTGGCCTCCTGCAAGAAGTGCGATGATCACCAAAATCGGTGGTACACCAACGATCTTCTTCACCACAAGCGGATAAATGAGGTGTGCCTGGAACTGATTCACAATGAGGTACAGAAGCGCGACCGCACCCACAAGCGCAAGGTCTCCTGTTACTAAAGTCGCAAGAAGTCCTGGCACCGCAGCAACAAATGAACCAAACACTGGGATAAGTTCCATCACGCCTGCAAAGATTGCAAGAAGGAGTGCGTACGGGACACCAAGCAAGGAAAGGCCGAGATAGAGAAGCACGGTAATGATGACTGAGAGCAAAAGCTGTCCTTGCATCCACAATCCAATCTTTTTATGTGAACGCTTCCAAAGACCAAGAACATACTCTCGGTGTTTTGCAGGCGTCACTAAGCGAAGGAAGTCATCGATACCTGTCTCAGAGAGCGAGAAGTAAATAGAGACGATGACCGTAAGAATGAAGTAGAACGCGCCACCAAAGAGTGAAGAGATAAACTGCCACACTCCCGTACCAGTGTCTGCAAACGCACCCTGAAGCGACAATAGATTCTGTGAGAGGTTCGCACTCCCTGCCCCGTTAAGGAAACTCGCACCGAGACTCTCTGCCTGGGAGAGGTACTGCGGGAGAAGCGCAAGCACGGCACTTGCTTCCTGAAGTACTGGAGGAACGAAGAACCAAATCAATGACGCAAGCACCGCTAGTACGCCGATATATACCGACACCACCGCAAGCGGACGAGGAAACTTGTGTTTCAAGAAAAACGCGACGCCAGGCTCTGCAGCAGACGCAATAACTACTGCTGCAAGAAGCAGGAGCACGAGCGAGGAGAGCTGCCAAAGTGCCCAGGCGGCAGCACCAATGACAAGCGCCCTAATGAAGGTGCCTGTTGTGATGGAGATGTCGTTCTTCCCTTCCATGCTCGGCATACTAGCACAAGATGCGTGCTTCCCTTATTTCAGTTTTCCAACCAGTTCCTCAAGTGAGACGCGTTCCTGCGCTCCTGTGTCGCGATCACGAAGCGTGACGGTACCCTTCAGACTTTCTGTCTCTCCGAGCGTATCGAAGTCGATAGTAATACAGGATGGTGTACCGATCTCGTCCTGACGGCGATAGCGCTTACCAATATTTCCATTGTCGTCAAAGGTGGTCGCGATGCCTGCACTCTTAAGCATCTGGTATACCTCGCGTGCTTTTTCAACAAGTTCTGGCTTGTTCTTCAGAAGTGGAAACACTGCTGCCCGATACGGTGCAATCGCTGCAGGAAGTGCGAGATAGGTGCGGCCCTCCCCGCCAAGCTCATCTTCTCTGTATGCGCTCGTAAGGATGGCAAGAATAGTACGATCAACACCAAGCGATGGTTCGATCACATGCGGTGTAATCTTTTCTTTGGTTTCTTCGTCCATGTAACGAAGCGATACTCCTGATGCGGTCTCATGCGCTCCAAGGTCAAAGTCTGTTCGATACGCAAGACCCCACAATTCTTTTTGACCAAACGGATAGTCAAATTCAATATCGATCGTGCGCTTTGAATAGTGTGCGCGGTCTTCTGCTGCAACCTCAATATCATGCAGATGTTCTTTTGGTAGACCTACGGCTTTTGCAAAAGAATGCATAAGGCCATGGAAGAGCTGGAAGGCAGGCTCCCATGCCTCAGGACGTACAAAGTATTCGACTTCCATTTGTTCAAACTCGCGTGCACGAAATACAAAGTCACGTGGTGCAATTTCATTCCGAAATGCCTTCCCTATCTGCCCAAGACCAAACGGTAGCTTTGGATGAAGTGTGTCGACCACGTTCTTAAAGTTCACAAACATACCACCCGCAGTCTCAGGACGTAGATACACCGTTGCGCTCGCATCATCTGCAGCTCCCGCCTTGGTCGCAAACATCATGTTGAACTGTTTAGCGTCTCCAAGCGTTCCCTTCTTGCCGCAGGAAGGACACTTAGTTGGGTCCTCAAGGTGATCAGCACGGAATCTCCCTTTGCAGTTTGCACACTCAACCATTGGATCGTTAAATCCTGAGACGTGACCTGATGCTTCCCATACTTTCGGATTCATCAAAATAGCAGCGTCAACGCCATACATATCCTCGCGATCAGTCACGAACATCTTCCACCAGAGATTCTTGACGTTGTTCTTAAGCGCAACGCCCATAGGGCCGTAGTCGTAGGTACCTGAAAGACCTCCATAGATTTCAGAACCCGGATACACAAAACCGCGTCGCTTGGCGAGGGAGACAATATCTTCGAGTGTAGGTTTCTTTTCCATTTATTTAACGATGCCGTATGAGCTCTGGAACGCTGGATCACTATCAGTTCTGGTTGAAGGCGCTGTTGCTGAATCTTTCACTTCAACACCTGCAAATCGATCATACCCTGAAAGCGATACAGGACCAGTGAGTACGGGACTTGTACCTTTTTGCGACACGCTTGGCAAGAGCGCTATCTGGAATGCGCCTGAAAAGGCGGCGCCCGCGCCCATATCCCCTATCGTCCACGTGACCTGACGAGTAGTTTCGTTATACGTCACTCCATTTGTTGCCTGTCCTGTGTAGCGGACATAGGACGGGAGCGTTGTAGTAACAACCGCATTTGCTGCAGTATTCACCGTATTATCCGCCGCAAGAAGAATCGTATATGTGGTCTCGGTGTCTGCTACAGGTGGCCAAGGACCTGTGTTTTCAAACGGTCCTTCCGTTCGTACTGCACGAGCAGATAGTGAAAGATCAGTAGCTACCTTAAATGAACGAGTGATGTTTGACTGCACCGTCTCAGGAACACTTCCTTGACCGAGTCTACGACCTGACACAGACACCGTCATGCTGATCGTAGGGTTTCGAAGTGCGCGCAAAGCAGTTCCGGTCTTGGTACGGAACGTAAACGATCCTCCCCCGTCATCTCCTGATAAGAGAGATGCGAGTCCTTTGTCTGTGTCTCGATCAAACACAATCGTGCGACTCGCTGAGCTGTAGAAACCATTTGATACTTGCACCGTTCCTGTGTCGAGCGCCTCTCCCGAAAGTTTAACTTCGATCTTTCCGTCCTGAATCGGAGACGTAAGTGTATTCACCCATGAAAGTGTCGCGAGATTATCCTGACTTGAGGTAATCGTTGCTGTTTCTTTTTCGCTTCGATTTACATCGAGCGTAACTGCAAGGA
>CAYXXJ010000059.1:0-4447 GCA_964469095.1 uncultured Candidatus Saccharibacteria bacterium | reverse complement strand
TTCCTAAGACTGATACCGGAATATGTTTCTCTTGAAGCAGTTGTCGAAGTCGTGCATCATCAACTTCTGGGGCAAGATGCACACGCTTAATCACATGCGGTGCGTTTTCAAGAGCCTCAACGAGAGCGTTGCGGCCGTAAATGTATGCTTTCTCTGATTTTTTCTGTGCGTGCATTGGTGCGCGATAAGGGATTCGAACCCCTGACCCTCCCCACGTCAAGGGGATGCTCTACCAACTGAGCTAACCGCGCGTACTGCTTCGCAGAATAACCCGAAAAGAGCTACTATTCAACCTCATGAAGAAGCGCGTCATACTCCACAAGAAGCGAGGCGAGACACCGCTCCATGCTCTTACCGCATGGAAAAATACGCACCCGTCATATACAGATATTCCAGCTTCCTATGCCGGAAGACTTGATCCTATGGCAGAAGGTAAACTGCTTGTTCTCTTGGGGGACGAGTGTAAACGACAGAAGCGGTATCACAATCTTGATAAAGAGTATGTTGTCGAGGTACTTATTGATGTGGGAAGCGATACGGGAGATGCGCTCGGACTTAGTACGTACAGCAACACAGAGACTCGTGTTGATACTAAAACACTAGAAAAGATCCTTCACACCGAGAAGGGAAAAGCAGAACATGCGTATCCGGCGTTCTCTTCAAAAATTGTAGGGGGTAAACCGCTCTTTCTCTATGCACTTGAGGGTACACTCGACACGATACAAATCCCTACACATCAAGAAGAGATATACGACATCACTCTTCAGGGTGTGATGCGTCTTTCAGAAACTGAGCTACGTACACGTATCGATGCGTTTCTTGCTGACGTGCCGACCACAACTGAACCATCAAAGAGCTTAGGCGCTGATTTCCGTATACAAGAAGTTCGAGCTTCGTGGAATGAGCTCTTTGCTGCCGCAAAACGTCGTACCTTTGCCCTCATCACTATCAAAGTCACGTGCGGCACTGGCACCTATATGCGCTCCCTTGCGCCGCGCATTGGTAAGGCACTCCATACAGACGCGCTTGCGCTCTCTATACGACGTACTCGGATAGGGAAGCGATGGTTCGGGTTCTTTATTGATTTACTCGCGTAGACAGGGTATGGTGATCGCGCCACAGCAAAGGAGAACTACATGGGCACGTGGCGAGTTGAAAAGAAGGCAGAAGGACTCTATAGCGTAGGAAATGGTAACTTCGGATTCACGTTTGCACACACGAGTGCAGTGAAAGGAGGAAGCATCTTTTGTACCTATACCGAGCGTCGTGGAAAACAAATCGTAAACCTCGCTCATCTGAACCCTTTTGAAGCACGTGAAGTGCGGGCTGCGCAAGTACTTGCGCAAGACGCCCTCACTACCTATCTGAAGAAAAAGACCGCCGCTCCTTAGCGGCGGTCTCACTATTTGATTCTTCGTTGTCGAAGTCCCACGGTTGTTCGTTTTGTAGTTATGGTGCGAAGCGTATGGAAGGGCTGCACGTTCGTGTGGAGGAACCCCGGAGCTCGCATAAGCAGCAGAGTGCCGGGACTGTTTTCAACTGCACGAAAACCATTTCCTGCACGATCCCTGCAAACACCAAACTCACCAGAACCCTCAAGCACCAAGAGTGCCACCACATTTCGAAAGCACTCGCCATCTTTGTGTGGTGTGATACCTACTGACCCTGGTGCATACGTTTGTGTGACCAGATCATTAAATATGAGCCTGGATGAGAAGTACTTAGCGAGCCTTGCTCCAAGAAAGTCTGACAGACGCTCTTGAAGCGTGAGGAACAAACTGCCTTCTCGAAATACTCGTACGTGCACATAGTCTTGCCGGACCTTATACGGACCAGCGACACCACGTGCCTGGACGGGTTCGTATGTGGCTAATTCTTGTAGAAGATTCGCTCGGTCAACATCGCGTATAAACGACGGTAGTGAGGCAACGCCAACAGTCCGCATCGCTCTAACGCATGCCGAAGGGTCGAAGTCACGAAGCTCCATGACACCTCCTTTCCTCTAGTACCGTACGAACAAGAATAGATTCAGTCAACTGCAAGGTATACTCAGTATATGAAACAAGGAGAATCAAGAGTACAAAGTAACGAAGCGTTTTCTCTCGACATAGAGGCGATAGAAAGAGATGCGGCACGATTAAACGCTGCAGGGATCGCTATGCTTGCGGCAATCGATTCAGGAGAGATTGCCGCTGCGGACGAAAGGGTTAATCGTATGACTACAGCACTCAAAGCACTTGCAGAAACTCAAATGAAAATAGTTACGGTACAGCTCGCATCTGTCGTCAAACGTATCCAAGATCTAGCGCCCTAAACTTGCTTTTATATAAAATTGTGCTACAATACGTATACCTTCAAAGGAGGAGGTATGCATGAAAGTACGGAAGATTCTTCACCGTGTTCTTTCGAGACTAGTGCATCTTGATAGCTCGGAGTTCCGAAAACATCTCAAAAAGCAGTTGCTGAACGCACTGAAAGGGAAGATGGTGGTAATCACCCACTATGGAGCACAGATTGCTGCGCTCGTATCCGTTAAGGATGCGGCACGGTTGAAAGTGCTCCAGTCCCCGCGGTACAAGCAGCTACTGAAACAGATTGACGCGGAACTCGAGTAACGAGACGCCGCCCTGGCCACACTGGTCAGGGCGGTATTTGTAAATTGACTTAAGACATAAAAAGTGTAATTATCCTACCCGGGCTGCGATTGGCCCTCTCTCGAAAGGAGACTCTTATGGAGTTCTTGTCAGGGCTTGTGGTGGGGTGGTTTACCGCCCCCTACGCTCTCATTGGAACAATCCTGTTCTTTTCAGGATTCCCCATCTTGTTTTGGGGCTTCGACATCTACGACGACTATCGATGGAAATATGGCTTCGGACGCACCGTGATTCTCATGGTGTTCTCCGCAATTCTGCTCCATTTCTTCACCCCGTTTGACGCACTCTCGCTTTTCTCGGGCGGCTTCTGGGCGGCGGCGCTGAATCTCTGGCTCTACGCACTCGCGTATGTCGGTGTTGGCATCGTCTTCAGCTTCATTCGCTTTTTCTTCTATGCACGCGAATTCAACAAGCGTCGTGCGGCATTGCTCGGGGATAACCCAAGCAAAGAGGATAAGCTTCGCGCCTACAAAGCGCGGTTGAGTGGTTTTGGCTCACGCCTCTCGCTCATCCTGAAGTGGATCTTCCACTGGCCGTGGAGCCTGCTCGCGTGGATCTTCACTGATCTTCTCGCCAGTCTCTTTGATCTCGTTATCGACGGCGGTCGTGCAATTTTTGGTCGTGGCTACGGAGCCATTGCCAGAATGAACGAACCGCAATGGATGAAAGACATGGAGCGTGAAGAGAAAGAAGCGCTCAAAGCAAGTAAAGCGAAAGGGTAGTCCTTTTGCACAAGACCCGTAGCAATTGCTACGGGTCTTTCCTTATACGCAGGATATTGACAAATATGTATTATATGTATATAATACATACAGAACCACAGTCGGTTTAGGAGAAGAGCATGTTCACGAAAAAAGGACTGAAACTCGGTACGGTGGTGGTGCTTGGCGTTCTGGAGACGACGTTTCTGCGTCAGCTCGAAGCGAAACAACTCGCGTTCCAACGCCGAGTCTATGACCAAGATTCCACGATCACTGTGGACCGTCCCGAACAATACGTGAACGAGGACGGCAGTTTCAAACCAAACAGAGAACAGGCACGCAGTCGTGCGAAGGCGACGATCGAGATGGGCGTCGGCAGACGTCTTGAAGGAGCGATCGCTTTGTACGAGATTGGCGAGCAGATGGAGTGCCTGCGGCACCTCATCCTCGCGCTCGGCGCCGTGTTCGAAATGCTCGAATGGAGTGATGCATCCACGTGGTGCAACGTACAGAACACTGTTCTGTACGAAACCCACAAAAAGAAAAAGGCCGCGTAATCGGTCAGTACTCTCCAGGGCGGCCCAGGCACTATGCTTGGGCCGCTTTTTGCTAATCACTATACTGGCCTGCAGAGGGAAGGCGTACAAGATGCGTCGGTCGCAGAGGTTGTTTTCTAATGGGTATATGGAAAAATATAGATATCTATGGAGCCATAGACGTTAGTGCATAAAAACTACAAACTCATACATCAATATGCTTGGAGATTTTAGACCGTGGGGACCGGATAGAAATATAGTTGGACAGAAGATGAACAAGCAGCCGCGAGAATCATACAATTCAGCCTTTAGCTCAAGTCCTGATGTAGAGGTTACCGACAGTCATGTCGCGCATGCCGGAGGAGTCAAAGAGGCTATTGAAGGGTTTCAGCTGTCAGAGGATGTAAAGGCATCTACCATATTCAATTTTAAGGGAGAGAAGTGGACCTATAACCCAGCGACCGAACAAGCTGAAAAGGTGGTCATCAACTAAATTCAAAGGTAGTCAGTCGTTCGTCTCTAGTAGTGAGACGGCGTATAGAAAAACGGATTCTTC
>CAYXXJ010000058.1:0-4515 GCA_964469095.1 uncultured Candidatus Saccharibacteria bacterium | reverse complement strand
ACCTCATCGAATTCCTTAAATTCTCTTGCGGATTCGCCTTCATTCTTACGATTGCACTTCTCGTTCTTTCCTTGACTGGGGGTGTGATTGCGTAGTAGGGTAGCGGGGTACGGACCAAAGACAGCCAGTCCCGCAAGGGTTGATGCTCCTAGAGCGCTGGTCGAGGGACGATAGGAAGCCATCAAGGTTGCTTATCTACATCTCCTCACACACGGTCCCCATAAGGGACCGTGTGTCGTTTCAAAACTGTACGAACCAAAAACCATACATGGCAATTACCAAAGCAAAAAAAGAGGATATCGTCGCGAAAGTAGCCGCAGCTCTCAAGGATGCGGTGTCAGTCGTGTTCGTCCGCTTCGGGAAGATTACGGTTGCTGATACGTCAGCAATGCGAAAGACCCTGAAGGGTGACGGCGTCGGCTATCTCGTCGCGAAGAAGACTCTCATCAAGCGAGCACTGAAGGATGCGGGCTATGAAGGCACGCTCCCAGAGCTCCCGGGCGAAGTGGCGATTGCGTTTGCAACTGCAGACGCGACAGCAGCAGCACGCGGTATTCACGAGCATGGAAAGAAGCACGAAGGCCTCTCTATTCTTGGCGGCGTATTCGAGGGCAAGTACCTCGACGCAGCAGGAATGAAGGTCATCGCGACCATTCCATCCGTACCAGTACTTCGTGGCATGTTTGTGAACGTCATCAACAGTCCTATTCAGCGCGCTGCTATCGCCCTCGGGCAGATTGCCGCAAAGAAGGCGGGCTAATTACCTATTTACGAAATTACTATGTCAGATGAAATGAACCAGGATGCAGCAGCTCCAGCAGAGGTAGCAGCTCCTGCAGCTGAAGAGAAGAAGGTAGAGGTCCCAGCGAAATTCAAGAAGATCGTTGAGGAAATCGAGGCAATGACCGTGCTCGAATTGAACGAGCTCGTGAAGGTCTTTGAGGAGAAGTTCGGCGTTTCCGCAACCGCAGTTGCTGCAGGTCCTGCAGCAGGAGCGGCAGCAGGAGGCGAGGAGAAGTCTTCGTTTGACGTTGAGCTCACCGATGGTGGTGCTCAGAAGATCGCAGTGATCAAGGTTGTTAAGGAGGCACTTGGCCTCGGTCTTAAGGAGGCTAAGGACCTTGTTGACGGCGCACCTGCAGTGCTTAAGGCAGGTATGAAGAAGGAGGAGGCTGAAGACCTTAAGAAGAAGGTTGAAGAAGCTGGCGGTAAGGTTACCCTTAAGTAACACCCGTTTCTTAGACAAAACCCCGCGAGAGCGGGGTTTTGTCGTATAAGGAGACAAGCAATCGGTTTGCACAAGAGCACCCAAGCTCCGTACAATACCCCTACGTATGGACCCACTCGCCAAGCTGTTCGGTTCTGCAGCTCGTATCAAACTCCTTCGCCTGTTCCTCTTTAACGAAGAAGAATGGTTCACGCCTTCTGAGGCAGCGTTTCGTGCAAAAGCAGGAAAGGCAGCGGCACGAAAAGAAGTGCTCTCACTGTTTGGGAATAAAGTATTGCGCAAGAAATCAGGGAAGGGAGGTACGCTCTACGCTGCAAATCCAAAGTTTGTGCACTATGACGCACTGCGCACGTTTCTTCGCACTGCGTCCGGGGTTGATGATGATCGAATCAGTCAGAACTTGAGAAAAGCAGGAGCGCTTCGTCTCGTTGCCCTCTCAGGTCTCTTTACGGGAGTCCCTGAATCAAAAGTGGATCTTCTTGTGGTGGGGGATAAGCTTGATGAACGTGCGCTTGCAGCGATCATTCATAATCTTGAGGCTGAACTTGGTAGGGAACTACGCTACGCATGCTTCACCACTGAAGATTTCCGCTATCGAGTGGGGGTATATGACCGTTTGGTGCGTGATGTGCTCGATTATCCGCACCGGTTGGTGGTCGATCGCATAGGAATGTAGGTATCCACACGGTCCCTTTTAGGGGCCGTGACCCTTGTTACACTTTTAGGAGCCCTTCGGGGCGCCTGAATTACTACTGTTTTCTAAACCTTTTTACCCCTCACCATGTTCTTCACTACTTGGGCGGATGTGCTTACGCAGTCCTTCCAGAACCTGTTCTACGGACTTGTCGCGTTTCTCCCTAACCTTGTTGCTGCCGTTATCATCTTTGTAATCGGTTGGCTCATTGGCGCAGGTCTCGCACGTGTCGTTGCGCAGGTAGTCGGCTCGTTGCGAGTTGATCAGGCGCTTCGCGCTGCGGGCGTCGACCGTGTGGTCGAGCGCGCAGGCTTCGCCCTTAACTCGGGCGCCTTCCTTGGCATGCTTGTGAAGTGGTTCTTCATCATCGTCTTCCTTGTGGCGGCGCTTGATGTACTCGGTCTTACCGAAGTAACTATCTTCCTTCGTGCGGTAGTGCTCGGCTACCTCCCACAGGTAATCGTTGCAGTACTTATTCTTCTCGTTGCAGCAGTTGTTGCAGAAGCAGCACAGAAAGTCGTCGCTGGTTCAGCAGCCGCAGCACACTTGAAGAGTGCAAACTTCCTCGGTGCACTTGCACGTTGGTCCATCTGGATCTTCGCTATCCTTGCAGCACTCGATCAGCTCGGCGTAACGCCATTCGTCCAGACCCTCTTCACGGGTGTCGTGGTCGCTCTTGCGCTTGCGTTCGGTCTTTCGTTTGGTCTTGGAGGCCAGGCAGCAGCAGCTCGCTACATCGACAAGATGCGCGAGCAGATCAAGGATTAAGATTTTTCTCTGTCTTTGCACAAAAGCCCCGACAGGGGCTCTTGTTGTATAAGAAAGTAGCGAGCCCAAGAGCTCGCTACGAGTTATTTATCGGTGACGATGATGTGTCCGTCTGGTCCTATGGGCCAGAGCTCGATACCTTGCTCATTGAACGGTACATCCGGATAGGGTTCATCGCGCCACGCACGAGGATCTTCACCTTCGTCATGTGCCGGACTTTTCCGGTTCACTAACTGATCTTTTCTGCGATGTGCTCGCACTTCATACATGAAGAGCGCCATTTGGAGATGCCAGATAGCATCTCTTGTCTCAACACACGGCAGAACGTCATCCAAGTATTTCGTCCGATCAATAAGTGCCCGAAGCACTTCTTGGGTTTGGAGGCCCGGCCACTCTTCTTCATAGGTAACTGCTCCACCGGAGCGTTTAACAAATCGGAGTGTTTGAGTTCCGCCACCAAGCTGATCAAGCTCATAGATATGTCCAGGATCGATCACTTTCATTGAGGTATCTCCTTATCTAGCAGGAATGGTAGACCTCGCTATACTGTTTTGCAATGAAGGACTCTACGCTCTGTTTTCTTCTGCGAGGAGATGAAATCTGCCTTGCAATGAAGAAGCGTGGTTTTGGAACAGGAAAGTGGAATGGCGCGGGAGGTAAGGTGCAACAAGGTGAGACGACAGAAGAAGCGGCCCTGCGAGAACTTTCTGAAGAACTTAGTGTTACTGCTGTTTCTAAGCAGCTCAACAAAGTCGCGGTCATAGAGTTTGTATATGAAGACAAGCCTGAGTGGAATCAGCGTACACATATTTTTTTCCTCTCCACCTGGCTCGGAGAGCCAAGGGAGTCTGAAGAAATGCGTCCAGAGTGGTTCTTACATAAAAACCTACCATTTTCCTCTATGTGGATTGATGATCCGCTCTGGCTCCCGCTTGTACTTTCTGGTGTGAAGCTTGAAGGAGCCATCTTTTTTGAGAGCCAGGGTACGGTCATACGATCCCACACACTGTCCCCAGTATCCCCAGGAAATAAGCCCTAGAAGGGAAGGGTTGACATGCCGTACTCCTTCTAATACACTTCCCGCTACGTGTATACGAACTTGAAGACCTCCCGAAAACGAAGCGGATAACCTCCCGCGCCTTCTCGGCGCGCAAGAGAAACCGCCTCGAGGCGGTTTTCTCGTTCAACGAAGCACGTGGACTCTTTGACATACGAATAACGCAAACAACATCCCTTTGCAGCAATGCAGAGGGAACAGGTAATACAAAGTGCAAAATCACAGAGATCGTTATGTGGTGTTCAGGTTTCCGCACAGGAAACATGAAGGGTGCGCGGTGGATGCCTAGGCTTGTAACAGCGAAGAAGGACGTAATACACTTGCGATAAGCTTCGGGGAGGCGGTTAGTAGCCTTTGATCCGGAGATTTCCGAATGGGGAAACCCACCCGCGTTAGCGGGTACCTTACGCCTGGCGTAAGGAGCGAACCTCGGGAAGTGAAACATCTCAGTACCGAGAGGAATAGAAAACAAAAGCGAGTAGTTTTCCGTGCGAACGTTATGTTCGTTCGTATGGAAAACTACTCTCGCGATTCCCTAAGTAGCGGCGAGCGAAACGGGAGAAGCCCAAACCTGCTGATTCGTCCGTGGGGGGTGTAAGGCGGAAGCGCCGTACTTGTACGGCATAAGTTACAAAACGTCCCTATAATAGAAGCTGCTGGGAAGCAGCGCCCTAGAGGGTAATGGCCCCGTATATGAAATAGGAGACGACTTATGTGCTTCCGTTCTTGAGTAGCTCGGGACACGAATAGCCCGGGTGAATCTGCCGG
>CAYXXJ010000057.1:2240-4544 GCA_964469095.1 uncultured Candidatus Saccharibacteria bacterium | reverse complement strand
AAGCGTTCTTGACGATCCTGGGGAGGAGGTCCACAGTGCCCTGCAGGAGGTACCGTTCTATGGCTCCCTTTCTACGAGCACTCCGCTCGTTCTGGCTCACAGTAGCCAAGGAGTTCGTCTTCTGGTTCTCACTTGTACCCGGGGTGTTCTTGGCGGTTCTCGACGAGCCGCTCCATACCCTGGGACTTCTCTACCTAGCGACAATTCTCTTTCCTTTGGTAAGCATTTCCTTCTGGAAGGCATACCGAGCGGTGCGCATGACACCTAAAGAAGAAGAGGTTACCTCGACCTAACCCCTACGCCCCGGCTATACGCCGGGGCGTTTTCCTGCTACAACTCCCCCTTGGGAGGATCCTATGTTCGTGCATGTTTTGCTCTACGCGTTTATCGATACCTGTCGGTTTATGCTCTTTTCGTTTGTCTTCCCCATTCTGATCCTTGAAGCAGTGGCTCTCGTGGTGTTCGCACCCCTCCCCATCTTCAACACACTTGGAATGTATGTGACCTATCTCCTCCTTGGATTCTTCCTCCTCATCTTCGCTGAAAGCGTATGGAAAGGCTGGCGGGGAGCGGTACGGAATCTTGTGGTCACTGAGTAACACTCAACGCCCCAGCTTATGTAGCTGGGGCGTTTTCCTATTGCCGTACATCAAACTTCGTCTCGAACCCGAGACCAAGCAGTGACTGGACCGGTATTTCTCGTTGTTCAGACTCATAGAGCCGAAGGAGGGATTCAGCGATGAACACCTCCCGCTGCATAGACGAGAAGGTCTCGTCTAGTTTTTCTAGCGAGTCAAACAACGCAGAATCGAATCTGGCACACCACATAAAGTCTTCCCCATCAGCAACCAGAAGTCTGGTGTTGGTTGCTGCATAGAGCGCAGTTGCCGTACGGAAGAAGGGGTGCGGGATCGAACTTGAGATATGCACGACGAGAATAACGCCGCGTTCGTCAAATCCGACACGCACGACACGTTGCTCTAGGAAGCCATCAGGAAGCGTGAGGTAGCCAACGTCTTCTTCTTGTACTTCCCATTCCCATTCCATCTCAGAGGCGTACTCACTGCAACGCAGAAAGACTTCCTCGGGTGTGAGCGTTGTTTCGGTCATTTAAAAGACCTCCGGTTGCTCTGTCTCTATGCTAGCACCTGTTTGTCTCTTGAAAAGAGTTACATCCCGAGGCGATCTTTCACGTCTCGCTTTGCAAGCTCGTCTTGTACTGCCTGTTTATCTGCCTGCAGCTCAGTAAGTACCGTAAGTCCTTCTTCAATAAGCTCTGCGGTCTCTGGAAGACGTGCAGTGTCTTCGATAAACGCGTCAGTTGAATACTCGAACACGAGCTGGTCGCGGACTTCTTCGGGAAGTTCGTTTCCATGCTCAGTAAGCCATGCGTGTGCTGCTTCTTTCCCTCCAGACGCCTCAAGTGAGACGAGATGTTCTTTTGCTTCAGCGAGTGTAGTCATGAATGTAGAGGTTAGGCGATTTCTTCAGCAGCATCTTCAACAACTCGTAGCGGAGGGCGTTCAGTACGTACTGGTTCTATGTAGGAGAGCACCGCATTTCGCACGTCTCTGTTCTCGGTGAGCGCTACGAGCATGCCCCCTATTTCGCTAATCTGCTCGTCAATTTCTTCCATATTCTTTTCAAGTGCGTTGCGTTCTGCAAGGGCGATACGACTTGCTTCAAAGGTGTTCTTACTGAAGAAGTTTCGTACCTTCCCTACCTGTCCACCACGACGATACTTGCGCTCAAGTGCCTCACGAAGCTTCTGTGCCCGGTTTGCGGCATTAGGTTCAGTGAGTATATCTTCGTACACGCTCTGGGAAACTCCAAGCTTCTCTGCGCGCTCGCGCACGCGGCGCTCAGAGGTCGATGCAAAGCGATCGTAGCGATCAAATGCTTCTTTGAGATCGAGGAATTTGTTCTGATTATTCACCACGAGGAGCGGAATTTGCTTCTTCCATACTTCAGAAAGCGCATCAGCTCCATAGACGTAGGCGTACTGACCAAAGCCTTCTCGGCCAGAGATCGTTGCCACATGCTTAACCATTTCTGGAGTGATACGCGCAGCAAGCGTCTTTGCGTTTTCCCAGCGCTCCTTAAAGGTTGCGGCAACTTCGGTGAAGTTTCGGAATTCAACTCCATCAATCGGCGAACCATTTAGGACGTTCTCTATTGCCTCTTCAAGGTCAGGAGCGTAGCGAGCAACATATTCCTTAAACCGAGCGCTCACTGCTTCAAACTCAGGATTACTCTTATCAAGAAACTCAGGGAGTGTGTTTGAAATCTCCTGTGGAGCAGAAT
>CAYXXJ010000057.1:0-2230 GCA_964469095.1 uncultured Candidatus Saccharibacteria bacterium | reverse complement strand
GGCTTTCTTTTCCTGCATTTGTGCACGAATACGCCCTATGAAGCTGTTATGTTCGCTAGCCATTGTATATACGAGGTTCAGGAATTAGTGCTGCAGCATATCTGCGTACGGTAATAGTACACCATCCTCTTGTGGGGCCTGCTATACAAAAACACCCCTCTTCTGAGGGGTGTTTTTGGTAGTTTCTACTATTTTCTCGCTGCAATAATGTCGTTTGCGACGTTCGTTGGTACTACTTCGTAGTGATCGAATTCCATGGTCATAGAACCACGACCTTCAGTCATCGAACGAAGCGTTGTGGTGTACCCGAACATTTCAGAGAGTGGCACCTTGGCCTTAATTGCCTTGTTCATGCCGCGATCTTCCATACCTTCGATGGCGCCACGCTTTCCAGAGAGTGAACCAGTGATGTCACCCATGAACTGCTCAGGTACTACTACCTCTACTGCCATGATTGGCTCAAGAATAGCTGGCTTTGATTTCTGAGCACCGTCCTGGAACGCCATTGAGGCTGCAATCTTGAAGGCGATTTCAGAGGAGTCCACATCGTGGTACGAACCGTCATAGAGATCAACGGACACGTCCACCATTGGGTAGCCTGCAAGAATACCGCGGGTCATTGCTTCGCGAATACCCTTCTCAATAGGGTTGATGAATTCACCTGGAATAGCACCTCCCTTAATGTTGTTGATGAACTCGAAGTGATCTTCACGAGTGACGTTCTTAGCAATCTTTGCTTCAGGATCAAGGGGTTCAAGACGCTTCATCTTGAGCTTCACGTGACCGTATTGACCCTTACCACCCGTCTGCTTGATGTACTTACCTTCTGCATCAGCAGAGCCAAGAATGGTTTCGCGGTATGCCACCTGTGGCTTACCAACGTTTGCGGTTACGTTGAACTCACGCTTCATACGATCAACGAGAATCTCAAGATGGAGTTCACCCATACCTGAGATGATGGTCTCGGCAGTCTCTTCGTCAGAAGACACCTTGAAGGTTGGGTCTTCGTCAGCGAGCTTGCGGATAGCCATACCCATCTTTTCCTGGTCAGCCTTTGTTGCAGGCTCAATGCGAAGCGATACCACAGGTTCTGGGAATTTGATCTGCTCGAGAACGATTGGGTTGGCTTCATCACAAAGAGTGTGTGAAGTCTTGGTGTCCTTAAGACCTACCATGGCAGCAATTTCTCCGGTGAATACCTTCTCTACTTCTTCACGCTTATCAGCCTGGAGGCGGACGATACGGCCAATACGCTCCTTCGAACCAGTGTTTGCGTTATAGACATACGAACCAGCAGATACGGTACCTGCATACACACGGAAGAAGGTTAGAGCTCCCACGAATGGGTCAGTCTGCAGTTTGAAGGCAAGCGCCGTAAATGGCTCTGCGTCTGAAGCAGTGCGTACGAGCTCTTCCCCAGTCTTTGGGTTTGTTCCCTTCACTGGAGGAAGGTCGAGTGGCGATGGGAGGTAATCAACTACCGCATCGAGTACGAGCTGCACACCCTTGTTCTTAAGAGCGGAACCGGTGTAGACCGGGAAGATCTCGTTTGCAATCACTGCCTTGCGAAGCGTTGCCTTGAGTTCCTCAAGCGAAGGCTCGTTTCCTTCAAGAAACGCGTTCATCTGTGCTTCGTCGTTTTCAACGATACGCTCAACGAGCTCGGCACGGTACTTCTTCGCGTCATCCATGAATTCAGCAGGAATCTCACCCTCAATCACGTTTTCACCCATTGCTCCATCGAAGGTGTAGGCCTTCATAGAGAGGAGGTCGATCACACCCTTGAAATCTCCCTCAGCTCCCATAGGGATCTGAGCACGAACCGCTTTCTTGGAGAGACGATCGAGGATTGATTTGTAGGAATCCTCAAAGGAGGCACCAGTACGGTCGAGCTTGTTGATGAAACAGACACGAGGCACCATCGCTTCGTCAGCGTAGCGCCAGTTTGTTTCTGACTGTGGTTCTACACCCGCAACGCCGTCGAACACGACGATTGCACCATCGAGTACGCGCATAGAGCGCTTCACCTCTGCAGTGAAGTCGATGTGACCTGGAGTGTCGATGACGTTGAAGCGGAACTTCTTCGCCTTGTCCTTCTTATCTGGCTCATTGGTCTTGGTCCAGAAACAGGTAATAGCGGCTGCCGTAATGGTGATGCCGCGTTCACGCTCCTGTTCCATCCAGTCAGTGGTGGTCTCACCTTCGTGCACCTCACCGATCTTGTGGATCA
>CAYXXJ010000056.1:0-4700 GCA_964469095.1 uncultured Candidatus Saccharibacteria bacterium | reverse complement strand
GCTTGCGCGTGCAGTGGCAGGCGAAGCGGGCGTGCCATTCTTCTCTATCTCTGGTTCTGAATTTGTTGAGATGTTTGTCGGTGTTGGTGCTTCTCGAGTGCGCGATCTCTTCCAAATGGCAAAACGCACCGCGCCTTCTATCATCTTTGTGGATGAAATTGATGCGGTAGGACGTGTGCGCGGTACAGGTATCGGAGGAGGTAACGATGAGCGCGAACAGACCTTAAACCAGATCCTCGTTGAGATGGACGGTTTTGATCCTACTGAAAAAGTAATCGTCATAGCTGCAACGAACCGCCCTGATGTACTTGATCCAGCACTCCTTCGTCCAGGACGCTTTGACCGTCGCGTCACGATTGATCTTCCTGATCGCAAAGATCGAGAAGAAATACTCAAGGTACATGCTCGAAAGAAGCCCTTTGGTCCTGATGTAGTGCTCTCAGTGATTGCTGAGCGCACTCCAGGGTTCTCGGGTGCTGAGCTCTACTCCCTTATGAACGAAGGAGCTATTCTCGCTGCACGCGAGAACCGCAAAGAAATTACACAGTACGACCTTATACGCTCTATTGATAAAGTGATGCTTCGTCCTGAACGAAAGTCACACCTCCTTTCTGCAAAAGAGAAGCGAGTGACGGCGTATCACGAAATGGGACATGCACTTGTCTCGTCCGTACTTCCACATGCTGATCCGGTGCATAAGGTATCGATTATTAGTCGTGGACGGGCAGCAGGGTATACCTTGAAACTCCCGTTTGAAGACAAAAAGATGCAGTCACGAAAACAGTTCCTTGATGACATTGCATCAACACTTGGAGGTTACGCTGCAGAAGAGCTTGTGTTTGATGACCTCACGACTGGTCCACACAACGATCTTTCAGTTGCTTCGGCACTTACGCGTGACATGGTGCTTCGCTACGGCATGAGCGATCTTGGCCCTATCGCGTTTCAGAATGAGACTGCGTCTGGCGAAGGTGCGTATTCTGAAGAAGTAGCCGCGAAGATCGACGCTGAAGTGGCGCGCATTATTACCGAAGCAAAAGAGAAGGCGCGAAGCGTACTCATCTCACAAAGAAAAGCTCTCGATGCGCTCAGCGAGAAACTCGTTGAAGTAGAAACGTTAGAGCGTGATGAGTTTGAAAAGCTCTTGATCGCAAACGGTATTACGCCCAAGAAACAGGAGACCCTATAAGAGAGACGCGCCGGGAGTACCGGCGCGTTTTTCGTTTAAGCAGCGACGCCGGCAGTAAACCAAGCGCCCTGTAAGAGAGGGTGATATGCAGGACAGCGCACGTACGTGTTTCGTGCAAGTACGATGTGTCCTTTTTCGACGTATTCGGAAAGCTCTTCAAGCTCGGCTACCGTGAATTCACGGCGTCGACGGATCATGCGTCTGAACCAGCGGGCGCGTGTAGCGACTGTTGGTTGACGCACAAGGCGCCGGAAGAACGATTTCAACATCTTCTCCTCCTATCTAGTGGGGAAGCATAGCGCGAGGCATCTCATTTGCAAGGGGTATAAAAGGAAAGCCGTGGCGCTTAATGCGCCACGGCTTAGTCGCTATTGCAGCAAGTGCCACAAGAGGGCCATGCGTACCAGCATCCCGTTATCCGACTGTTTGAAGTACCACGCACGTGGATCCTGATCTAGCTCGACCGGGAGTTCGCTCGTGCGAGGAAGCGGATGCATGATGAGTGCGTGAGGTGGTAGTACTCCTGCAAGAAGCGGGGTAAACGGAACCACGGCAAGTTTCTTCCCTTGATGATGCTCCACTTGCGGACGAGTGACATACACGATGTCAGTGTCAGTAAGTGATGCGGGTCGTTCATAGAGCGAAAGCTCGCAGGATGTGCCAAGCGTCGCCGAAACATCTGCCGGAGGAATACCAAACCCCGGAGGTCCATAGAATCCCATCCGTCCGATTCGAATACCAAGCGCTGGCCCGTGTGACACCAAAAGTGTCGCAAGCGAACGCACGGTCCGACTATTCGCATTATCTCCAAAGAAGAGAAGATTCAGCGGGTCGTGAGAAAGGCGCTTCTCTTGGATTGCTTGCCAGATGGTAAACAAATCAAGATACGCCTGAGTCGGGTGTTCGTTGTTTCCGTCGCCCGCGTTGATGATGGGGACTCGTGAGACCTTTGCCGCATCAGCTGCGGCTCCTACACGGCCGTGCCGAAGCACGATTGCGTGACAGTAGCCGGAGACCACACGAATAGTGTCTTCAAGTGACTCACCCTTCGCGACCGACGAGAATTGCTTCATATCACTCTCGACAATCGTGGTGCCACCGAGCGATTTGACTGCTGCATCAAACGACAGTCGGGTGCGCGTTGATGCTTGATAGAAGAGTAGCGCGACGCGCTTTCTTCGTAGCATGTTTTCGTACCCGTCTGGAGTCATGCTTTCTGCGCGATGGAAGATACGACCTAGTCTCTCGGGGGAGAGATCTGTCGCTTTAACGATGTGCGTCAGAGAGCGAGGAGCTGGAGCCATCAGAGATTCCTTTCATGTGAAGGTGCAGCTGCCGGTACTCTACGCGTCTTTAGGGAAAAGGAAAAGCCGCGACACCTCATAGGGATATCGCGGCTTATGATTAGGCTTCTACCTGCCAATGCCACCTAAGTGACTTCGCAGGATCGGTGTGCATACCAAATGGACGGACTGTTTCGCTATCGATTCGCGGCAGGTGCCGGCGTTCAAGATTGCTAAAATGACCATCAACGAGTTCGGTAGGTGCCCATGCCTCGTCTTTTCGGACGAGCGTGATCGTTTCTTCGTTTAAAGGAAGATCGTACCACTCGGCGCCCCATTCAGAGAGGAATGACTCAAGTTTAGACAATGCCTTTTCTTGCTCAAACACCTCTGCGTACATTGAGACTGCGACCGGCGCAACAAAGCAGCCGGCTGCACATCCGCACGCACGCTCCTTTGCGTGGGTGGGGTGGGGTGCTGTGTCAGTCCCTGCAAACACAAACGAATAGCCGGTGGTTGCAAGTGCTCGAAGTGCTTCAAGGTCACCCTTCTTCTTCAATATAGGTAGACAATAGAAGTGAGGGTTTAACCCACCTTCAAAGAGTGCCTGACGATCAACCGCAAGATGGTGCGGTGTGATGGTTGTCGCAAGTGTCGGGCCGCCATGCGCGTCCATGAAGTTTGCAGCTACTTCGGTTGTGATGTGTTCGAGCACGATTCGTAGCTTTGGATACGTATCGATGAGGCGCGGGAGCACCTCTTCAACAAAGATGCGTTCACGATCGAACTGATCGATTGATCTTCCGTATTCGTCAACAGTCACTTCGCCATGCAGAAGCAGCGGCATGTTGCACGCTTCAAGTGCTGCAAGTTGTGTCGTGGCGGCAAGAAGGTTTCGTACACCTTCGCTTGAGTTTGTGGTTGCACCGTTCGGGTAGTTTTTGAACGCATGAATGAATCCTGATGCTTTTGCTTCAGCAATCAGTTCAGGCGTCGTTTCTTCCGTCAGATACAACGTCATGAGCGGGGTGAAATCGTGTTCAGCCGCGAGGGCGTTTGCTCGCGTAATACGAGCCATATAGTCCCTCGCCTGGTTGACGGTACGAACCGCCGGAACCAGGTTTGGCATCACGATGGCGCGTCGAAAGTGTCGTGCCGTGTACGGCAGTACTCGTTCGAGCATCGGTCCATCCCGAAGATGTGCGTGCATGTCGTCCGGCTTGCGGATAACAAGCTTCGGTTCGGTCATGAGAAGTCTCCTCTAAAGGACTGTCTGTCCAGGCGCAACCTTACCAGTGCCGGTATGAAAAAGAAAGCGGGCGACTCAATTGAGTCGCCCGCATAGTTAGGTCATTTGAGAAAGTTCGAGGCCGATATCCGAGAATAACTTCCCGCGCTGCTTTCCAACGGCAGTGCCGATCTGGACCCCTGTCGCTCCTGCCTGGAGCATGGCAGTGACGTCCTTTCCGCGCGTGATACCGCCAACACCAATTACTTTCACCGAGGTGTCTTTGAGTGCTTCCGCAAACTGCGCCACTTGCCCAAGAGCAATGTTGCGCATGGCGGTACCACCAATACCACCATAGGGGATATCGATAGCTCGCTTGGCTCCTTCAAAGGCAAGCCCGTTCGGGAAGGTGTTTGAAGTGATCACACGATCAATGAGTTTCTCTGACTTACCAAGGAACGCTGCGACCGACGCCAAATAGAGCGGGTCGGTAAACGGTGAGAGTTTCACCGAAAGTGCACAGGGTTTCTCGGCTCGAAAGCCGGCCAAGGTTTGCAGCAGAATGTTTCGAATGAGATCGATATCAAAGGAGGCGATAGGTTTTTGCCCACCGACACCCCATACATTCGGGCAGCCAAGATTAATCTCGACTTCGTCATAGTAAGGACCGCAGTCACGAAGTCCTCGTGCAAGATCTCGATATTCTTCCGGAGAAAAACCAGCGATCGAGACGCGAAGACGTTTCCCTTGTGCCGCAGCCCTCTTATAGAGGGAGGGGAGCGCAAGTGCGGTCATCTTCATGCCGGGATTTGGAAGCCCGAGCGAGTTAATACTCGTCCCGTCTTCATCTTCCCAGTACACGACCCCTGGATTACCCGCTCGGGGCTCCAGGGTGATTGATCCGATCGTGATGTCAGTTACTGCAGATTCGACAAGGTCATCAAACTCAAGGCTAGGTCCTTTGACGAACCCGGCGGCGTTAGTGATTGAAAAGGTACTC
>CAYXXJ010000055.1:0-4716 GCA_964469095.1 uncultured Candidatus Saccharibacteria bacterium | reverse complement strand
CCCACAGACGACAGCGTCCTTTGGAACTAAGCCAAGAGAACACTGGTACCAAATCTTGTGGACCAAGTGTCACATTGCACGAGTCGCAGCGTGAGCGACTACGCACCCATGCTTGTCCGGTATATGCGCGCGCTGCAATCACGCCAGTAAGGCTCGCAAGCATTGCGCCAAGCAAAAAGAATGCCGGGAAGAGTATGACGTCCATGTCCCTCTATTCTAACGCGAAACGACGCGTTTCCGCGTCGTTTCGTAGACGAATACTGAGTAACGTACTAGTTACAAGCAGCGGTCGTAATTGCAGTCGATGAGGTCGACACCTTACCCGTTGAGTCCATACAGAAACCGTTCGTAGTAGACGTCATTGGGTGGAACACTGCCCATGCGGTTGAAGAAGCTGCACAGGTTGGATCACTTGCAGAGGTAGCCTGCTTCAAGTCCGTAATGATCTGGGAGATGTTTGGGTTCGTTGAGGCAAAGATACCTGCGTTACAGCTCGTGCTTGCTGCGACTGTTGTGCCGTAGCTGTTTGAGTTGTTGTCGTAGTAGATCTCAGCGTTTACTGCGATTGAGCGGATTTCGCTCTGAATCTTCGCATCAGTACCCTTAGAACGTGCTGTGTTGAGAGAAGCAAGAACGACTGATGAGAGAATACCGATAATAGCAATAACGACGAGGAGCTCGATGAGCGTGAAGCCCCGCTTCGTGATTGCTGAAGGTGCAAAAGTCATAATAGTTGTGAAGTGGTGCGCGGGTTAGTAAATAAATCCGCTTCTACTCATTGTACGAGAGGAGTGCCTGCTCTTCGTACGTCGTGTGGATAACCACTACGAAATTGAACCAGCGAGATTGTAGATCGGAATCAACACTGCAGAGAGAAGAATACCGACACCAAGACCAAGGAACACAATCATGAGCGGTTCAATGAGATCAACGAGTGTATCAACTGCAGTTGATACTTCACGTCGGTAGAACTTTGCGAGTGTCGAAAGAATGTTACCGAGTTCTCCCGTCTCTTCACCTACCTTAATCATGGCAATCATGATGCCTGGCACTTCACTGTGTTTTCCAAGTGCATCTGAGATGGAAGAACCTCCCTTCACATCCTCCCCTACTTCTTTGAGAATCTTCTCGTAGACAGCACTTCCTACCACTGAGCCAGTGATTTCTACCGCTTCAACCACAGGCACACCTGAGGCAAGCATTGTTGAGAAGTTATCCGCAATACGTGAGAGGTAGAGTTTCTCGTAGAGGTCGCCAAGGTACGGGAACCCAAGCTTTAGTCCATCAAAGAAGTAGCGTCCGTCTGGAGTCTGGAGAGAACGGTACCCAAAGACTCCTGCAATCACGAGGAGAATGAGCATGAACGGGCCGAAGTTCACAATAAAGTTCGAGAGCGCAATCACAATCTGTGTGTAGATTGGTATTTCCTGCCCTGAATCAAGAAGAATCTTGGAGACGTTTGGAATCACGAGAGTAAGCATCAACGTCATCACCACCACAAAAGTCACGATCACAAACGCTGGATAGATAAGCGCATTCTGCGCCTTACTCATCACTTCATAGGTGCGATCGAGATAGTCGGCAAGGTAGCCAAAGGTTTCTGAGAGCTTTCCTGCCTCTTCCCCGCTCTTTACCATGTTCACGTAGAACGCACTGAATGCCTTTGGGTGGCGCTGGAGTGCTTTTGAGATCGGACTACCTCCCTGAAGATCATCAGCAACTTGGGTGAGGATTTCGGAGAGATACTTATTATCAACTTCTGCAGCAAGAAGACGGAACACACGAAGTGCTGAGACTTGCGCTTCAAACAAGGTCGCAATCTGGCGCGAGAGAATAACGATGTCTTTGTTTGAGACAGAACGAAGGATACCAATATCTGCTTCAAAGATAGATTTCTTTGCAGAAGGCTCTATCGAAGAAACGATGAGGCCGCGGCGCTGCAGTGTTGAAACCGCCACATCCATAGAGAGGGCTTCCACTGAGCCTTCGCGCTCATGTCCGTCGGTATCGAGTGCTTTATAGGAGAACAACATGTGCCTTTAGTATCGCATGCGCCCAGACAAAGAGCAGTGAGAGGCGTGGATTGTCAGATACCCCCTGTCTAGCCAATCGCTGCAAGAAATGCCCTGCAAAACGTATCGAGCTTTTTTTGATATTCTAGTTTCGCTTTCACGTCAGTCATCGCGTCGTAGTCATTCGTATCTGGAAACAGATCTATTGCTTTTAGGACCTGCTCCTTCTTATCCCATTCGACTCCTCTTCGTGAATTCAAAAACACCGCGATAAGGCGCGCTTCCGACTCAAAACTAACAAAGTTATTTAATCTCAGTTTGTTTGCCTGATGAAATGGCATGTACCGTTCTGTCACCTCAGGAGTAAGTGGCGGGTTCATAAACCACCTGCGCCGAGCTCCGTGATCTGGAAATGTATCGGTAATGATTGGTCGTCGTAAATGTTGTCTTGCAAGTCCTGCAACCTGAACAATTTCCCTCTTTATATCCCTAACGAGAGCCTCGCTCTTAGAGGTTAGCGTGCTGAAATCCGGATGTGGTTCAGGAATGACCTCTTGGGCGGGAAAGGTAACTTGAAACGTTACATTCGGATCTGCTTTTGAGACCGTCGCGATAAGATCTTCTAATTCTTTTCGTGCTTCTTCTTTCTCAAGAGAGGAAAGGAGTTTATCAAGCGGTGCTTCCTTATCAAGAAACGGGTGCCCTTCAAATGTCATGGTTAGAGATACCTCTCAAACGTCTTCTGGTCAGAGGCACGCTCATACGCGTCCTCAACGGTCACCTCCCCTCTTCGTACAAGCTCAGCGAGCGAGCGATCCATATCAATCATGCCGTCCTGAGAGGACGTTTGAATCACAGTAGCAATCTCATGCGTGCGCCCCTCACGAATCAGGTTTGCGATTGCGCTGTTGTTGATAAGGATCTCATACGCAGGCACGAGTCCTCCTGCAATGCGTGGTACAAGACGCTGGGAGAAGATACCCGCGAGAGAGCCTGCGAGCTGTACACGAACCTGATCCTGCTGAGAAGGCGGGAACATGTCGATAATACGGTCGATGGTCTGGGATGCGTTGTTGGTGTGGAGCGTGGAGAGTACGAGATGACCTGTTTCTGCAGCAGTCACTGCTGAAGAAATGGTCTCGTAGTTACGCATCTCACCCACCATGATGACGTCCACGGCTTCACGAAAAGCTGCCGTGAGCGCGCTATGAAAGTCAGGAGTATCTACGTGTACTTCGCGCTGGTGCACAAGCGATTTCTTATTTTCAAAGAGGTATTCAACCGGATCTTCGATCGTCACAATATGTTCTGCTCGTGTCTCATTAATACGATCAAGCATCGCGGCAAGGGTTGTTGATTTACCCTGCCCTACCGGGCCCACTACGAGAAAGAATCCTTGCTGACGCTGGGTAAACACTTCAAGCACTGGTGGGAGATTCAATTCAGTGAAGGTACGTATCTCCTTTGGAATGAGGCGCATAGCAACCGTTGCTGCACCGGTCGTTTTGTAGCCGTTTACTCGAAAGCGAGAACCATCGGTGTGTGCGTACGAAAAGTCGACTGACTGGTCTTTTTCAAACACCTCCCAGCGATCAGGAGGCAAGATGGCTTTCAACATCGCTTCGGTATCAGCGGGTGTGAGTTTGTCGTGATGTACGAGCGGGACAAGCGCACCTGCCACGCGGATGATTGGATTTGAGCCTGCAGAGAGGTGAAGGTCAGAACCTCCTTCAGAAATAACTGTATCAAGAAACGAGAGAACCTTCCCTTTTACATCAGCGCTCATGCAGGTTTTTCAATTATCTTTATGGTTTCAGCGTACACCTCCGAAGGAATAGCAGACGCTTTAATAATGTAGCCAGCAGCTTTAAGCTCCTTTGCTTTATCAAGATCGGTATCCTGGCCCTGATTAGAAAGCACAATATATTTTGCGTTTGGCGCGAGATTTTCACGACGTATGACTTCAAGCATTTCAAATCCAGTCATGCCTGGCATTACCACATCAAGAAGTACAGCGTCTGGTGCTGCTTCGTTTCGAAGTGCAGTGAGCGCGTCTTCAGGACCCTGGTACGCGGTCACGTCATGACCTGCGTTCTTAAATTTAATAGCGTACATGTCGAGCAAGAAACGATCGTCGTCGACTAGAAAAATGCGGTACGTGGCCATGGATTACGTTAGGTTGGTTCTTCCTCGTCCGCAAGAAGAGCGCCGCCGAGGGTATTCACTTCCTCAAACGGAATCTCTCCTTGAAGTGCTCTAATAATAGCATCCTCACGCATGGTGCGCATGCCGTTTTTGCGTGCTGCAGCGGTGACCGCCTCCTCAACAGGATTAGTGAGTACGACATGTTCCAGTGTCTTGTCCATGCGTAGAATTTCAAAGACACCTGTTCGTCCTCTCGTGCCATTTGGGCAGTCAGGAGAGGGTTTTGCACGATAGAGGTTCGTAAACTCAGGAATATCCTTCTTGAATTCCGGTGGGAGGTCGGAGAATTCCTTCTCGAGGAGACCCTTGATGGATTCGGACACTGGCACAGGCTCCCCTGCACCAGGACACAACTTGCGCACGAGACGCTGACCAATGGACGCAATCAGCGTCGGCCCGAGGAGGCACGGATCTACACCCATATCAACAAGGCGCGGCACGACACCTGCAGCTGTATTGGTGTGAATCGTTGAGAACACCAGGTGACCCGTGAGCGCCG
>CAYXXJ010000054.1:328-4885 GCA_964469095.1 uncultured Candidatus Saccharibacteria bacterium | reverse complement strand
GAAACGCCTGAACTATAGAACTGGCCCTAAAGAGAAGCGCATCCCACTTAGCTATACGCTTCCGGTTGCGATTGTGGTGTCGTTGTTTCTGTGGTTCCTACTCTTCAAAGCGTATGAATTCATGGTTTCTTTTGGTGCAGCAACTTTTGAGGGTCTCAAACATCTAGTTTCTTGGTAACTAAACCGGGACGCACCACGCATCCCGGTTTTTTGGTACCATACCTTCGTGATCTATCTCTTTACTGGCTCAGATAAAGCAAAAGCACGAGCGAAAGCCTTTCAGTGGGTTGCTGCCGCTCGAGCAAAAGCGCCCGACGCCCCGTATATGCGTCTTGGCGCGTCCGAGATCAGTACTGAAACACTTGCAGAAGCAGTAGGCTCGCAAGGTCTTTTCTTTTCAAAGACGCTCGTGCTCATTGATGACCCGTTTGAACAAAAAGAAGCGGGGGAATTAGTAATGGAACACCTTTCTATGCTTGCCGAGAGCGCAAACCCTATAGCAATTCTTGCTCCAAAACTACTCGCTGCACGCATAAAGAAACTTGAAGCAAAAGCAGAAAAAGTCTTCACGGTTGAAGTACAGGCAAAAGCACCCGCACGAGGATTTAACAGCGCACTTGTGAATGCGCTTGCTGCAAAAGAGGGAAGAGTGCTTTGGAAAGAAATTGTTGTTGCGCTTCGGCAAGGAGATGCGCCCGAGATGATTCACGGGCTTCTTCACTGGAAAGCTCGGGATATGATGGCCAAAGGAAACGCTAAATGGGGAGTAGGGGGCGCAAGGGCGCTTTCGCTACATCTTATCGAACTTCTTTCTGATTCACGAAGCGGTGAGTTGCCGCTGGCTGAAAATCTTGAGCGCTTTGCACTCGCACTTCGATAAGAGAAGGCCCACCAAGTGAATCGGTGGGCCTTACTGCTATTTCCCGCTGTTCTTCAGAAACTCAGCAAGCGCAGGGTTTGCATAGAACACGGCGATTGAGAATGTGGTTCGATCAGGGACTTGGATATGCGAGTGCAGGTGTGTAATCGATCCACCCTTATACTCATGGTCTCCAAACCGCATCACGAGTGCCCCGCCCGGAAGAGCAAGTGTTTCAATGAGAGACGCGTTCAGCTCTAACCACTCAGCCGCAGCTTCTGTAGGTACTTCACCTGGCTGAGTCCAATGCTCACGAGGCGCAAGCACTATGTGTGCAGCATGCCCCGCATACGGAAACGGGTTGTACCACGCACGCCAGTGCACGCCTTCATAAATCATGCGCGTACGAATTTCTTCGGGAAGTGTTTCTGTTGCCCCACAAAAGGGACAGACACCTTTTCCTACAGTTCCTGCGTACGCAGCGCGCTGCTCCGGTGTTCTGGTGCGCTCAAGGTCGCCCTTGGAAGTATCGTTCATTGAACATCCTTTCTAAAGAGAAAGTGCCATACAGACTCATTACTCGCAAGAAAACGGCCCAGCAAATGCTGGGCCGTTTGATTAACGATCTGGTCGAAATACCACGCCATAGCAGTCAATGATTGCTGCGCTTGGAATGATTTCAACGTCTGTTTCAGTACAACGAATCCAGAGCCGCCACCCTGGAGAGGTGGCCGGTGTTGCGAAGTGAATCGTCTTACCGTCATAGGCCAGGATTGCACCTGCTCTATGCAGAACCTCAGGAGCGCCTGATGCACGAACTTGTGCATCAAACGCAGAGAAGTCAGTAATCAATTCTGGCATACGAAGCGTGAGCGATCGGTTCAGAAAACCAGTCGCACAATGCGTCGATGATTGATACGCAAGATACGTAGGTTGATCATCACTTTCGAGTCGTGCGCGCATGTCGTGAAGAATCGAAACTCCGAAGCGGAGTACTCGTTCATCACGAACAGCAATTGAACCGTCTACGTGACGAAGACAGCTGTCGACAGGCAGGTCGCCTGGCAAAAAGTACTGGATCTTCGAATCCACATAGATGTAGCGTTTGTCTCTGCGAAGACCTGGCAGCATGGCTAGCAGTACGTTTCTAGTAAGGGGTCCTGCAACGCGAAGCGCTTCGTCAAACGGACACCAGCAAAACGTCACACCATCATCACGTACTTGCTCCTGTGTTGGAACCGGGCAATCAGAGACTACCCGAAGCGAGTTGGGGAAGTGGGCGTCAAACGATTCGATAACCGTACGACCTTCCGCAACGTATCGCTCAAGCGTTGTAGGACGAGCCTCGTTCACTACATCACTGCGTGACCGAGGAGTAATTCGTGGTTTCTGTTTCGTAGAGCCGTGATAGGCGCCCTCGCCAGTGAATCGCTCCACCTCTTGGGTTTCTATCGAGCGTACCTTAGTACCCCAGGTCGTCATGACGTTCTCCTTTCTGCATGCCCGGCACAAAGTCGAGCATCGCTTGGAAGTATTGCAGCTTTGCCTTTGGATTGTTCGCAAGGCGAATAACCTCAGGCACCCGCTCAAACAGATGTTCATCTGAAGGGTGGGGCGTTGTATCTGATTCGTAGCACGAAGGCAAGTCATATCGATGGTTATAGTCCACGTTATGAATCACCCTTCCTTGCATAACTGTTTCCGGAAGGGGAGCCCAGTCATGCTCAATGAAGAAGCTTTCTGCGCCCCACCTGCGGTAGAACCCAAGCTTTTGCATACGCGAAAGCCAAGGCGGGTCGCCAATCTGCCAGAATCCGTACCCACACAACAAATGCTGTGAGTGCACAATCGGCAAGTCGTTACTCTCGAGATAGTCTCGACTGTAGTAGTGGACGATGTGCTTTAGGAACGGACCCGCAAGACCCTCGTTTCGATGTTCAGGACTCACCACAAAGTTTGCGATGTGGTGATATCGATCAGGCTTGAAACGGGCAAGCGGCGGGAACGCAAATCGATCAAACCAGCGTTCGGCTGGGTTGTCTGTGTCTGCCTGCAAGAGATCGACCGTTTCGGTAATTGTTGAGTACCGAAGATTGTTATAGCGTCCAGTGAAGAAGAAGATTGTATCTTTGCTTCTTCCGACCAGAATAGTCGCAAGTAGTTCGTGCGTCTTCGCATCGTGTTTCTTTGCGAGAACGAAACGGTGCCCTGCGCTACCCCAGAGTGTTGCTACTCCTTCGGGCGAAATGATGTCTCGCTGTACGCGAAGTACGACTGAGGGAGGTAAGTGCCCACCCTTGTCGGCGCGCGCTTCTTCAAGTGAGCGCGTGAGTAGGGATGAGAGTGCTCGTGCAATCTGTGGGTCCTGGCTCGATACAATACCGAGCTCGCACCCGTCAGGGAGTGACACGAAGTTCTGCGCCCCTACGTTTCTGCTTTCGTCATAGTGAAGATAGGAAGCTCGTAGACAGTTAGAGTCTACGAATCTCCATTTCGGATTGAAAAGATCTTCGGTCATAGAAGACCTCCTTTCTCTGCGCAGAACCTACCATAGCGAGAGGGAAGGTTCCATGAGAGGCGTAGGCATTAGAACGTACGTCTGATAGTATCGAGAATATCCGCCCGTAGCTCAGTCGGTAGAGCAGCTCCCTTTTAAGGAGACGGTCGTAGGTTCGATTCCTACCGGGCGGACACGTTAGTACGAGAACTGTGTCACCACTTTTCCTGACGCATCAAGCAAGAGAATGGTTTCTCCCTCCTTGCGCCAGAGTTCATCACTTTTTCCTAGATATACGCGCCAGGTTCTTCCAGCAAAGTCGCTATCGTTTTTGTGTGCGTCAACACAGCCACCATAGTTGAGATAGTCATCAACGAATGCTTCGCAACTGTTTGACACGGAAGAAGGTACATCAGTGTCTGATGAGCAGTAGGGAATGGTGCGGATATAAGAAAGACACTCTTCGTCCTCGTCATCATAGAAACGATCGTATTCCTGGTACGCAGTAGGGCAGGAGAGTGGAAGCGGTGGCTTAAAGTCCTGACGCTCCTCGAAATAGCCGATACATTTATTCTCTCGAAACGAAATACCGAGAGGAGAACGACCAGTCACAATCGTGACGGTTTCTCCGCCGGTAAGTTGTATGGAACCAAGATCGTTCACGCGGCCCGAGCGAGGAATAGTGGTGCCTTGAGGGAACACAGCACTCTTTCCAGTCTTTTGACTTACGAGTTTCCATCCGGCAGTTGAAACATTCGCTGCTACTGAAAGCGTGACGTATTCCTTATCCTCATCCGATTCGCGTGCGCCTGTGGGGTCGGGTACAAACGATACTTTTGAAGCACTCTCTGATGTACCAAGAGTGTTGTTTGCAGATCCAGTGCTGCCTGTAGAAATAGTGCCACCCCATCCTCCAATATTGATACCAGTCGTAAAGCCGGCATGTGCGTTCGGGTCTCCGTACGCTTCTGCTCCAGAACCCGGACCACTAATCGGGCGAAGATAGGGGCCCGCAAAAGAGATAGGGCGAGACGGTCCGCCACTTGCAGCCCACACAACAAAGAAGAGAAGCAAAATACCAACGAAGAGCCAGAGATCACTCCCACCTCCTCCGCTTGGCGCAGGTTTATCAGCCATTGGTTCCTATGATACCAACAGGGCGCGTAGTTCTTCGCGTACTACCTGTGCATCACTCCAGGGC
>CAYXXJ010000054.1:0-318 GCA_964469095.1 uncultured Candidatus Saccharibacteria bacterium | reverse complement strand
ATCATCCGCTTCCATGATGTAGGGATCAGTGCCTTTCCCGGTAATGAGTACGGAGTCACCTGATGTTGCAAGACGAAGCGCAGTTCGTATGGCTTCTCGTCTATCCATAACAATCATTGGTGTTCGTTTCATACCCTGTGCCATTGCTTCCACAATAGCGTTTGGGTCTTCATCGTACGGATCTTCATTCGTCAGAATGACTTCAGCGCACGAGGCGTCTGCAATGCGGCCCATCTCAGGACGCTTCCAAGTGTCGCGACCGCCGCCAGTATTTCCAAGGACACAGATCTTTCTTCCTGGGTACGCTTCATAGAGTGC
>CAYXXJ010000053.1:0-4893 GCA_964469095.1 uncultured Candidatus Saccharibacteria bacterium | reverse complement strand
ATGAAGATTCGAGCACCAGAGCTGTTATAGATGGAATAGGTGTACCATCCCATGCCTTGGTTCTTGAACCGCAGCTCAATGTGTTTATTCGCGTCGCGAAAAGAGTCAAAGTCGCCAAGATAAGTTTCTTGACGAGCCTGTACATTTTCTTCAATTGCTCGGAACTTTCCTGGAGGAATGAGTTCGTGAGCGCCAGTCTTTTGAGTCACGTAGTGTTCTCCACTGAGTAGCCTTTGGCTGATTCCTTACCAGGGATTGTATTCTGAGCTCGTCATCATCCACAGACACCCGATAGCGGAGCCTCCAAGAATGATTCCGAGCAGCCATCCCCACAGTTCATGGTTAAAGAAACCGCCAATGAACAGTGCAAGAAAACCGACCACAATAACGGCAGTGAACACGAACTCTGCGATGCGACTTAGAATGCTTCGTTTCTTTGCCATAGGGCAACCTCCTCTGTATGCAAAATAACATGCAAATATAGAGTGTCAATTTCTCTATAGAAAGAACCGCCCGACGAGGTCGGGCGGCTTAAAGGTGTTCTTGTTAGAGGCTTAAGAGCTTCCGGCGGTGATCGAAATCTTCCGCGGTTTTCTTGGCTTCATCATGCGCGCGTTTGGTCGTCTCGATGTCCTTGCCCAAGTAGATGCGTCGACCGTCCAAATACTTTTGGACTTCTTCGGGTGTTGCCACCCGCATCGTCATCCGACTGGTCGGCGCGCCTTTATCAGTGGAGTAGTCGTACCACTGATCTTGATCGCGCATGTCGTCGAGAGAACAAACCTGAAACTGGCGTTTCTGTTCGTCCACTTTGACGATGACGGCGGGGCAATTCCACTCTGAAACACTGGTAAAGCCCCAGTACCACAGAAGACGACCAACCTGCACATGTTCTGCCAAGAGAGGATTTTCGATAGTGATTGGCTTACCCGAGATGGGGTGATTCATAGCCAACGTTTTCATTATTTCCTCCTACAATTACCAATATTAGTATATCATAATAAAGTACATCTGTCAATTACACATTCAAGAAGTGTACCTAAGTCTGTAGTAGTATTCTTTCATGTCTGAAAAGGTTAAGGACAGCTTTGATAAGCCTCATGCGCTTACTCTGATTGAGGGCGAACGAGAGCATGCAGGTCTTTCAGAAGGCACGGTAGTGCATTCAATTTCTGTCTGGAAATCGCATCGTTTTGACTTAGTTAAAACTATCGGGAGATATAGCTATCATATTGAACTTACAGAAGGCGAAAACGACCGATATGATTGCAGCTTCGGAACTCTCGAGTATGCGTATGCAAGCGTTCCTTTAACACCAAACGAGCAGCAGAGTCTTGCAAGTACCTTTGTAAGTTTTATAAAAACAGTTACAGCGCACAAAAGTGCGCATGTAAAAGAGATTGGATTTCGTCCGTCTGATTTGACGGAAACAGTTCGAGATATAGATGCTTGTATAAATAAGATCCTGGCACACCCTCAAAATACTGCTTCACCAGAAGAGCTGCAGCTTCTTGCCTCAAGTTTTAATCATGATCCGCTGTTTGAAATGTATACTGACCTTTATCATGAATCATTCTTTGTGGACTCTCGCGCTCCAGAGTCGCCGCGTCGCGCCGAAGCCCGAGTGCGTATATTTGAGGCAGTTATTAAGAAATATCTACCGGAACGGCAGATCGAACATGCAGAAGGGAATAACTTTACATTAAAACAAATACGCACGTAATTTGTAGAAACACATTTACTCTGCCGTGCTCCGCGACCAGGACTCGAACCTGGAACCAACTCGTTACATCGCTCCAATCATTTCTGAAAGGGATGGACTATATCATCATCCACGTGGGACGCGAGGCGCTTCCAAAAAGTCTTATGACTTTCCGTACTCCCCTAGGGGATAGTCTCTACACCTTCCAAGACGTGCGCACTGTACGTCTCGGCTTGGCTCGGGATTGCCCTTCCGTCTTTCGACGGGGGAGGGTTTCCCCGAATTCACCTCGTTTTTCAACCGAAGTCGCCTTCGGAAGCTGCGTTATGCCTGCATGTACTTCTCTATGACAGTTCGCGCAAATCAGGACGCATTTCTTAATTTCCTTTAATGTCTTTTCCCATGAACGGGTAAGACCTCGATCGGAGAGTCCAAACTCTTTTTGCTTGGGATCTCGATGATGGAAATCAAGTGCACCAGAACAACGCTTATAGCCACAGATCATACATGCGCCGCCAAGATATGCTCGAGCCATTTCACGAAGACGCTTACGCCTCTTTTTGACTGCCTCGACCATATAGCTTCGACGATCAGCATAGGTTCGTGTGTCTGGCATACGCACATGAGTATACCAGGAACCGTTCCACAGCGAGCTGCTCTACCATTGAGCTATCGCGGAATGTACCTATTCTGCAGTACCTTATTGAAGGAACTACAGAATGTATGGGCATTCTAGCGAAAAATACCGAATCGGCAATATTCACTATTCCCTCATGCGGTTTCCGTATCGTATACTTCAGCTATGGAACTCCGCGTCAAAGGTACTAGATACGAACCAACCCCCGAGATTCTCTTGCAGGTAGAGAAGCAGATGCAGCCACTTGGCCGATTCCTCGGCAAAGACTATACCGAGGCACTCGCATCTCTTGAGCTCTCACAGGAAGTAGGAGGGCAACAGAAGGGGGATATCTGGCGTGCTGAGCTCACTATTGATCACGAAGGCAAACAGTTTCGTGCTGTATCAACCAAAGCAAAGCTTGCGCACGCAATTACAACAGTCGCCCGTGACGTCGGGCGTGAACTTCGCCGCGCAAAAGAAAAAGACCAAACACTCTTTAAGCGGGGCACTGCTGCGGTGAAAGGCTTTGTGCGCGGATTCAGTCAAGGATGACCTATGTTCGGGTCGAGGTGACTCCTTCAGCGAAGAAGGAGTCGGTCATACAGACTGACGACAAAACCTTTTCCATAGCTGTGAAAGAACCAGCAGAGCGTAATCTTGCAAATATGCGGGTGCGTGAAGTGCTCGCCAAACATCTGGAGGTTCCTCAAGCAAGCGTGCGCATGATTTCAGGACATCGCTCACGCCGAAAGATCTTTGATATAGGTTGACCACACAGAGGACTCGGCGCATAGTGCGCGCTAGAAGGAGAAGGGAATGAACGGTACGCACGTAGCACAGCTCTTCATGGTGCTTGGAGTACTTATCGTGCTTCTTGCGCTTACGCCACTTGCGGGAGGTGCTTCACTTCAAGACATGGTGAACTCACTACGAGGCTTCTGGGTTATCGTTGGCGCAGGCATTTTTCTCGTAGGTGCTCTTTCGCCTCGCTATAAGTAACGACCACACCCACACGAAGTTCGTGTGGGTGTTACTTATAGTCCGTCTCGCTCTTTCCTTCAGGTACTACCCGAAGTGGTATAAACACACCGTTCTGATACGTTGCTGTCTTTATCTTCACTCGAATTCTCTTGCCATCTTGTTCTGTAAAGAAATAGGTGCCAGGACTCTCTGCATACGCTCTGTATTTGTTCCAGTTCTGTAACGCATCTCCTTCAAGACTAAGTTCTCCTTCTTCTTTTTTGATCTTGCCGCACTTCGATACCTGCGTAGGGTCTTGTGGAGTAAATACTGCAGTTCCGTTCTCAAAGGAAGGAAGGGAAGCGAGCAAGAGCTTTGCGCCAACATTAATAAGTCTTGGACGAAGCTCTTTGGTTGTTTCGTTCGGGTCAATGGAAACCTCTTCAAGAGCAAGGATATCTCCCGCGTCAAGCTCTTTCACTAGTTTTTGGACCGCAACTCCCGTAACGGTGTCTCCATGGAGGAGTGCCGCTTCAACAGGGGAAGCGCCTCGATACTTAGGAAGAAGGGAGTAGTGAATGTTTAAGAGTCCTTTTGGGAAGGCATCAATAAGTGACTGCGGAAGAATCTTTCCATAGGCAACAACAATGCCGTACGTTGCGCCGTACGAGCGTATCGTCTCAACTGCTTCAGGAGTGAGTTTCTCAGGATCAAGAACAGGAATACCGTGCGTAAGCGCATACTCTTTTGTGGGGCAGGCTCGCAGCTGCATACCGCGTCCTGAGGGTCGATCTGGAGACGTCACTACAAGCGAAGGTACATAGCCAGCTTGAACTAGAAGCGCAAGCGTATCGCTTGCTACATACGGCGTACCAAAATAAATAAACTTATCCTTCATGACGGACGAGTTCGTAGAGATCGGTAGCGTGGTCTATAAACAAAATGCCATCGAGGTGATCAATCTCATGTTGATAGGCTTGGGCAAGAATCCCACCACCACCGCGTTCAAATGCTTTTCCGTATTCGTCATACGCAGTCACAGTCGCGCGGTCATAGCGACTGGTTTTTCCAAAGGTGCCGCGAACAGACAAACAGCCCTCGTCCATGGGAATGCGCTTACGTGAGCGCTTTACAATCGTAGGATTAATAAAGACACCAACGTCTGGGGTAGGAGCAGAGGCCTCTTCGTTTGGCGGGAGCATGCGGTCATAGCGAACGACAAAAATGCGCTTTGAGACGCCAATCTGGGGCGCAGCAAGTGCAACCCCATCCTCGGCAGTATCGAGTACTGCTTTCATTTCATTAATAAGCGAAAGAAACTCGGGGGTACCGAACTCACGTGTATCGACCGGGAGCGCTTTCGCTCGTAGTACCGGTTCGCCATCTTGAACGACAGGAGTCATATCGGCACTATAGCAACGGATAGGGAATAGAAAAGCGCCGGCTCGTGATACGAGGCCGGCGCCTATTTCGATACCCTGCCAGTAGAATCATTCCCTGTTTTTCACACCTATGTATTCAGTGCAAATACCTTCGGGGAACTTCCGACTCTACTGGCAGGGACAAGTGGCAATTCCGTGAGGGGGACGCTAAACGATAGCGCTCACCGCCG
>CAYXXJ010000052.1:0-5189 GCA_964469095.1 uncultured Candidatus Saccharibacteria bacterium | reverse complement strand
AAGGTAAAGAAACTATTTAAGAACGGACATGAGAATGTGCAGTTTGTAATACATCCAGGCGGGATGCATATTGATCGACCTCTTATCGATCGTATTCCAGAACTAAACCGCAATCTCGCTGATTCACTCAAGAAACTCGATGCTGATGGGTTCAAGCTTCTTATTGAACACATGCCTGGATGCCCGTGGTATTTCGGTGGGCAGTGGCACCATGCAAGCTTCATGGCTGCAGACGAGATTGCTGAGTTCTCAAAAACTCATGGTTATGGAGTCGTGTTTGATACATCACATGCAGCGCTCTACTGTAATCAATACAAGAAAGATCTCACTGAGTACGCAAAGACGATTCTTCCGGTAGTTGAGTATGTGCACATTTCTGATGGTGCGAAATGGAATGGCGAAGGACTACAAATAGGAGACGGCACGATTGATTGGAAGCCTTTGCTTGAAGGCAGGGACATAAGTTTGGCGGTGAAGGATTTATGCGTGCGGTACACACGCTCTCAAGCCTTCATCCTCGGTTCTAACGCTATGGCAGGTGTCCGTAAATTGCTCTTTCCATACGGACTACGAGCCCGTATACGTGAGGCGCCTGAAGGGAAGCCACTTGGTATTTTCTTTGGTACTGATTTCTACAATCTTCCAATAGGCTCAAATCTTGAAGCCTATGCAAATGTGACGAATGAGATCTTGGCATATATGCGAAGAAAGCTTCCTGATCATGAGCTTCTGTACCTTCCACATCCAAACGAGAAAGATGAATTTTCACATCTTGATCTCACTGGCTTTGAAGTGCGCGCGCAAACTATCGGAGAAGTATTCCTCATGGAGAATGCGCATCGTGTGCGCATGGTGCTCTCAACGTGTTCGTGGGCTTCAGGTTCTGCATATGCGATGGGATACCCTTCAGGTGTGTTCCTGCATCTTTTGAAGGGATGTATTCCCGATGATGCGATAGAAGGGTATGAGAGCTACTTCCGTGGATTTCCTGGGTCATTCTTCATTCGCTCGTTTGATCAGTCGCTTCCTCCTGCTCCTCCTGATCTGTCGGAGGACGAAGAAAAAGGAAGAAAAGAGTTTATTGATATCCTCGAGACTAAGGGTACGGTGTGGTTTCTTGCGACCGACCCTGCCTATGGCGTACGCGCCGCTAAGCTTGCGCGCATATTGAAGATGCGCGGGATTCGTTCAGGCCTGTTTCAGATACGGGGTGCTAGATGGAAGATTGTGGCTGATAAAGGACTGCTTGCACCGTTTGATTCCATCGTCCCGATTCCTTCTGGATGGTATACCGCACGACCAGAACGCTTTCCGAAGTTATTCTCAGCATTACGAGAGCTCGCACATCTTCCACTTAAAAAAGGGGATACCCTAGTTTCGTTTGCGCATATACAACTAGCAGAGAACTGTCTCTTATCGTGGTATCCAGGAGTGAAGAAAGTGAATGTAACCGAAAGTCGTTGGTACATACTGACGTATGAAGAAGACGGAGCACAGCTCCCGAAAGAACAGTTTCATCGCTCACTTGGGGTGCGGTTCTTCAATACAATATTTGAACCTCTCATGCGCCTCCACCGTACCGATTTTAGAGAGTATAAGGATGGAAAGGTGCTGAACTACTTCCGCTATCAGAAGCCTCTGCACGAGGTGTACGACGAAAGCGTGGTCCTTGTTCCTCTTCCAGAGGGTGTTAGGATGCCGGAATGAAAACAGCCTTCATCACAGGCTCGGCAGGCCTCATAGGCTCTGAAGCAGCTCGCTTCTTTGCAGAGAAAGGATACCGAATCATTGGTATTGATAACGACATGCGTCAGTACTTCTTCGGAGAGGAAGCAAGTACGAAGTGGAATAACGACAAGCTCGTAGTGGAGCTTGGGGAGGCGTATGTGCCACACGCGGCAGATATTCGTGATGAGAACGCGATTGAAGCGCTCTTTAGGACGTATACGCCAGACATTGTGATTCACACAGCAGCGCAACCTTCTCATGACTGGGCCGCAAAAGAACCGCTCACTGATTTCTCCGTAAACGCACACGGCACCTTGGTGATGCTTGAGAACACGCGCAAGCATGCTCCAGACGCTACGTTCATCTTCACTTCAACCAATAAAGTGTATGGCGATAGTCCTAACTTCTTGCCGCTTGTCGAACACGAAAAGCGCTATGAGATAGAGGAGGGACATCCTTATACCGAGGGAATCGATGAACAGATGTCGATTGATCAGGCGCTACATAGCGTGTTTGGCGCTTCTAAAGTTGCAGCAGACGTGATGGCTCAGGAGTACGGTAGATACTTTGGCCTCAAGACAGGAGTATTTCGTGGCGGCTGCCTTACAGGACCTGCGCACTCAGCGGCAGAGCTCCACGGCTTTCTTGGGTACCTCGTTAAGTGCATACGAGAAGAACGTCCGTATACGATTTATGGGTACAAGGGAAAGCAGGTGCGCGACAACATTCACGCGTATGACTTGGTGAACATGTTCTGGCACTTCCACCAGAATCCACGCCCAGGTGCCGTGTATAACGCAGGAGGCGGAAGAGAATCAAACGTATCCATGCTTGAAGCTATCGAGAAGATCGAAAAGCTCACGGGCAAGAAAGCTAAGGTGACGTACAAAGACGAGGCACGCATAGGGGATCATATCTGGTATGTATCAAATCTTTCAAAGTTTAAGAATGACTATCCTGAGTGGAAACTCACCAAAGGAATAGACGAGATTCTGGGAGAGATGTGTGCTGCACGCTAGCGACGCGCTCGGTCTGTGTTTCTTAGATACCACTCGTAGGTCTTTGTAAGACCCTCTCGAAGTGAGGTGGTGTGTTTCCAGCCAAGGCCATGGATTTTTGAGACGTCGAGAAGTTTGCGAGGGGTACCGTCTGGTTTTGAGGTATCCCAATGGATAGTGCCTTCGTAGCCAACTACTTCCTGTACCAACTCGGTGAGTTCCTTAATAGACACATCTTCTCCGGTTCCAATATTTACGATCTCGTTCGGGTTGTCGTAGTGGTTCATAAGGTACACACACGCGTTTGCTAGATCATCTACGTACAAAAACTCGCGCTTGGCTGAACCAGTACCCCAGGCGACTACTGTAGGGGCTTTTGTCTCTTTTGCAGTATGGAAGCGGTCAATAAGTGCAGGGAGAACGTGTGAATGTTCTGGATGGAAGTTGTCGTTTTCACCATAGAGGTTGGTTGGCATCACACTTATGAAATTCGCGTTGTGTTCGCGCGCATATGCCTGGCACAATTCGATACCTGCAATCTTTGCAATAGCATAGGCGCTATTGGTTGGCTCAAGTGCGCCGGTCATAAGCGATGTTTCTGTAATAGGTTGCTCAGCAAACTTCGGATAGATGCAGGAACTACCAAGGAAGAGGAGTTTCGTAACGCCCGAGTCGTATGCAGCTTTAATCACATTTAACTGCACGAGTAAGTTTTCGTAGAGAAACTCAACGGGGAAGGTATTGTTTGCAACGATACCGCCTACTTTTGCGGCAGCAAGAAATACGTACTCAGGGCGTTCGGTCTCAAAAAATGCAGCAACTGCTTTTTGATCAAGGAGATCAAGTTCCTTACGTGTGCGAAGTATGAGATTGGTGTACCCATTCTTTTCAAGTTCGCGTACAAGCGCTGACCCTACAAGCCCTCGATGTCCTGCGACGTAGATCTTCGAGGAGAGTTCCATGATGGGTTAAGCCGCTTTTTGTGCTGCATCGAGCGCCTTCAAATCGCTCTCAACCATGAGGCGAACTAGTTCAGAGAAGGTGGTTTTAGGCTCCCAACCAAGTTTTTCCTTGGCTTTTGAGTAGTCACCAATAAGCAAATCAACTTCTGCAGGGCGATAGTATTCAGGATCAATTTCAACAATCACATTGCCGGTTTTCTTATCGATACCTTTCTCCTCAAGACCAGAGCCCTCCCATACAATCTCAAGACCAAGGTGCTTTGCAGCTTCTTCAACCATTTCACGTACCGTGTGTGTTTCTCCAGTAGCAAGTACATAATCGTCAGGCGTTTCGCTCTGCAGCATGAGCCACATTCCCTCTACATAGTCTTTCGCGTAGCCCCAGTCACGTGACGCATCAAGGTTACCAAGGCGTAGTTTCTGTTGGAGACCGCGGCTAATACGAGCAAGCCCTGTCGTTATTTTGCGTGTCACAAAGTTTTCACCGCGACGAGGAGACTCGTGATTGAAGAGAATGCCACTTACCGCAAACATGCCGTAGCTTTCACGATAGTTCTTTGTGATGAGGTGTGCGAATACTTTCGCAACACCATACGGAGAGCGAGGGTAAAGGGGAGTGGTTTCTTTCTGAGGAATTTCCTGAACAAGACCAAACATCTCGGAAGAAGAGGCTTGATAGAACTTGGTAGGGTGGCCAGACTTTCGAATGGCATTCAAGAGGCGCTCAGCACCAAGCGCAGTGACGTCACCCGTATATTCCGGGATATCAAAGCTGATACGTACATGGCTTTGAGCACCAAGATTGTAGACCTCATCAGGCTTAACTTTTTCAATGATTCGATGGAGCGAGTTTGAGTCTGCAAGATCACCATAGTGAAGAATCACTCGGCGCTTCTCGCCGTTTGCAATATCGTCATAGTAGATATGATCGAGGCGTGCGGTCGTGAAGCTGCTTGCTCGGCGCACCATGCCGTGCACCTCGTACCCCTTCTCAAGAAGGAATTCTGCGAGGTAGGAGCCGTCTTGGCCTGTAATACCGGTAATGAGTGCTTTTTTCATATAAATAAAGGTATGGCCCGTTGATAGGGCAACTGTAGCCTAGACCGGAGGGTGCGTAAAGGTCGTATTCCCTCTGTACGGTATAATCCGTCCATTATGAAAAAAGCTGCACTATGGGTTGTGCTCGGGGCGCTCTTCCTTATTCCGTTCCTCCCGTTATACGTTGGTGAAGAATATTTCTTCCCGTTTATTACTTCAAAAGGATTCTGGTTCCGTATTCTGATTGATATCGCCCTTGCAGCCTATCTTGTGCTTGCGGTAGCTGATAAAGAGTACCGACCGAAGTGGTCCTGGACTTTGGTGATATACGGGGCACTCGTTGCCTGGATGTTTATTGCAAACCTCTTTGCCGTAAATCCGCACAAAGCGTTCTGGTCAAACTATGAGCGTATGGATGGATGGGTAACGCTTGCGCATGTGTTCTTGTTCTTTGTAGTTGCAG
>CAYXXJ010000051.1:0-5226 GCA_964469095.1 uncultured Candidatus Saccharibacteria bacterium | reverse complement strand
GTCGAACTGACCGAATTGCTTCGACAGCTCGTACTCTGCGATCGTGCGACCTTGGTCGTCTTTGACCCGGAAGCCCGTAGCTTTCACCTCGTTGAACTTGGTGGATCTGCTCGGGTGGATCGTGAGGAAGATCGGGATTTCATTCACGCCGGCAGGCACTTTCGAGCCGTCGACCGTGATGACTTCGTCGATATCCTTGTTCACGCCGGTGCGGGCATCGCCGCTGTGATGCAGCGCGCCATCAGGCGTTTGGAATGAACCGTCCGGATTGCCTGGAAGGGCGCCGGCACTGTTCGTTTTCTTGCAGTTGTAAGTCGAGAGCACTTGCTCAAACGCGTCGACTTTTGCGCCGCTGCCGGTGTTTTTGCCAAGCAGAGCGTGTGCGTCGAGATCGTGTTCGCTGTTCCACCACAGTTCGATGGTAAATCGCGCCGGCTTGGCGAGATTCAGTGACATCTTCCGTGGGGCTTCGCCTTCTTTCTGCAACTTCAATTCGAGAGCCATAGTGGCCTCCTTATATACTGTTATGAAGATTTCAAGGTTCCTGCGTCACAATGACGCTTCCCTATACCAGTCGTCCATCACGAGTGATGAACGCCTGGAGAAAGGGGGCGAGATTTACGGACTCGCCCATTGTTGGTTTCCGGCATTGGTTGCGAAGTGTTAGTTGATCTTCTTTGCAATGCGAAGCATGTTCTGGCGCGAATCGGCAAGGCTCTTGCGAGCGATATCGAAATTTTTCTTGTTAGAAGCGCGCCCATGCTCGACGATACCGACCAGCGCTTCCGTCTCGGAGACGATCTGCTTGATCTGGTTGGCTTGTGCGACCCGATTTTCACCGGGTGCGTTTGCAGCCGAAGTAACGACTTGTTTGGTGATCATGCCGCGAACGGTATCAAGCTGCTCGTCGAGCACCTTGCCTGATTCAGCAATGCGCTGGAGGTTTTGAGTCACCAGGCCACTGTTCAGGGTCACCAACGTCATCTTGATCGAGTTAAACCGCTGCATTGCGGTTGTCGTCGTTTCTTGGAGAGTCGAAATACCTGCTTGCTCGAGTTGGCGAATAACCAACTGATCTGCAGGAAGACGCGTGTACGTACCCTCGAGCGCGAGCGCTCGGCTTTGGAGCGCCTGGAGCTTGTTCTTAAGCTCCTCAAGCTCCGTACGTTGTTCTTGACTGTTCGGATCCATCGATTTCTCGAAGGTCGCAACCTGCGCTTCCGCTTTCTGTACGAAGGCGTCAGCAAAGACAGTTGCGACAGCGAACTCACGGAAGACTTCTTTGTAGCTTCCTTTGAGTTGATTCATGACGGCGATTTCAGCGAATTGCTTCGCTTGTTCGGTCTGAAGCTCGCGCTCCAGATCGTCCACAACTGTTTTGAGTGTCGTCGTGCGGTTTCGCGCCAATTCTTGGGTCTTACCCCAGATCTTGTCGAGAAGTGCACGGCGAGCCTTCTTGCTGCTGAAGACCAACTGAACTTGTTGCCAAAACGTTGGCTTCGAGTTCAGGATCTTGTCTGCAACTTCGCCGAGCTTTTGCTCTTCCACCTTGTCTCCGAGCTTAGTAACAAGCGCGAAGAGAGGAGGATTGTCGAACACATCAATGCGTTCGAGAAAGCCGTCGAGAATGTTGCCGAGATTCTTTTCCGGTTCGGACGCGAACGTCGCGATGTCCGGGAGAGAAAGCGCCGCAATATCTGCGGTCGTGAGGCTTTGATCCACCGTCGCCTGATCCTCCGGGGACAGAACGATTTTTGGCTTGTTGCGTGCCGCAGGGAGATTCCCTGTCGGCGCCGCTGAAAGCTTGATGGTGGGCGTAGCCTGACCAGTTTCAGTTTTTGTTGTATCCGTCACTTGGTTCTCCAGAATGACTGTTTTGAAAGTACATACCCTTCGTAGGGCTTCTCTTTTCCAGTCGCCCACCGAGGATGAGCAACTGGATAAAGGGGGCGAGATTTACGGACTCGCCCAGTGATGGTTCCCGACAGACTAGCTGCAGTTAGTTACTTAGTTTCCGACGATCGCTTTCCGCTTCTCGCCGGCACGTTTCAGTTCTTCGTACACGACGACGCCGAGCACGATGGCGACCGTGACACCAAACATAACGATGCTTGGCACCTCAATCTCCGGCACACCGCCAACGCCGTATTTGGCCAAAAGCGGATGTGCATCCTCGACGAGAATCTTCACGGCAATGAGGCCGATGAGGACAAACGCCGCATGCTCAAGAGTCGGGTAGCGCTTCAGCAGAACGAGAACGATCTGCGTGGCAAACATCATGACGACGACGCTCGAGAGCACGCCGATGATGACCACGGAGATGTAGTCGGACATGCCAACTGACGCCACCACGTTGTCGACCGAGAACGCAATGTCGGCGAGGCCGATTGCGATAATCGCACTGCGCAATTGCGCTTGTGCGGGCTTTGCTGCCTCTTCCTCTTCACCGTGGAAGAAGAAGTACTTGGCGCAGAGCCAGCCGAGATACATTGCTCCAAGAACTTTCAGTTCCGGGAACGCAAGGATCACGCCAACGAAGAGCAGCGCAATCACGCGAAGTACCGCTCCAGCCGCGAGACCGAAGATGATTGCCTTCCGTTGTTCGTTCGGCGGCAAATCTTTGGCGATCGCTGCATTCACCATCGCGTTATCAACGGACAAGATGCCGTCGATGATCATGATGGAGATGATGATCGGTAGTTCAGTTGAGGGAACGGAAAAATCCATCCCCGCAAACAGATTTATGAGAAAATCCAAGGATCACTCCTCTTTTTTTGGATGCCCTGACGTATTCGCCAGAGCAGTAAAAGCTCCTTACGCGAAGAAGCGCTTGCTGCTCTGACGGATTTCGCCCGGTACCTTAGGAGAGAGTTCTCATACCTTAATAGCACGATGACTTAAAAAAGTCAATGGGTACGCGGTTTGCGCACTGTACCGTGCTACTATGCCGCCATATGAGTCTTACTCACCTTCCAAACTACTACTCTGAAGAGCGTCCCTGGGGTGGTTTTGAGCGCCTTGTACGAAACGAGCGAGCGACCGTAAAGATTCTTCGTATTGATGCGGATAAGCGGTTTTCACTTCAAACCCACTCGAAACGAGAGGAATTTTGGCGTGTGATTGAAGGGAGCGGAACGCTACAAATAGGTGAAGAAGCGATAGCGGCCGTTGTCGGTACTGAAGTGCGTATTCCTATTGGTACCGTACATCGCGCGACGGGTGGACCTGCCGGTATGAAGATTCTCGAGGTAACTACCGGAGAACACGACGAGGCAGACATTACACGCATCGAAGACGACTTCGGGCGCTCCTAGGACACGCTATACTTTGTGGAGCGTTATGTGGCCGCTCCTGCTTTTCTTTGCGTCACTTGCGTTCGCTTTCTTTGCGAGCGGTCTCTTTTTGTATGGCGTCTACCAGTTTCTACGACCATCAGTGAAGCGTCCTGAAGACAGTAAGTCTGTGGCGCCACCTAAGGAAGATCGTCCAATAGAAGCAGCTCCTTCATTTCTTAGCCATACCGGTATAGAGGTGGCGACTGACCTTCAAACCAGACAGAAGTACGCGCGTGACACTTCTATTTTTGAACGCTTACCCGCTCTGGTGGCGTTTCCAAAGAATACAAAAGAGGTACAGGTACTGGTACAAGAGGTACGCGCCGCAAAAGCTCGAGGTGAAGACGTGTCTATTGCTGCACGAAGCGCAGGCACCGATATGTCGGGCGGTCCACTCACCCGCTCGATTGCAGCAGTGTTCACCAAGTATATGAATCATATGGGCGCGGTGACTGAGACGACAGCAACGTGTGAGCCTGGGGTCTACTACCGTGATTTTGAGAAAGCGACACTCGCTAAGGATCTTCTCCTCCCCTCCTATCCTGCCTCGAGAAGCATTGCTGCCATGGGAGGTATTTTGAATAACAATTCAGGAGGCGAGCGCACGCTTGAGTATGGAAAGACTGAAGACTATGTGGTCTCAGTAGACGCTGTCTTGTCTGACGGTTCAACCGCAACCTTTAGCGCACTCACTCCTGATGCACTCGCGAAAAAGAAAGAGCTTCCGACACTTGAAGGAGCAATCTATCGAGGTATAAGCAGTCTTCTTATGAACAATCGCGAAGTGATTGAGGCACATCGCCCGAAGGTTTCAAAGAACTCCGCAGGGTATGCGCTCTGGAATATCTATAACCCGAAAGACCAGACGTTTAATCTCGCAAAGCTTCTCTGTGGTTCGCAAGGCACGCTTGCGCTCACCACCTCCATGACATTACGACTCGTGAAGCCTGAAGAGCACCGAGCGATGCTGGTGGTTTTTTTGAAGGATCTGCGTCCGCTTCCTGAGATAGTGCGTAGAGTACTTCGCTCAAACCCTGAATCATTTGAATCCTACGACGATCACACGTTCTCACTTGCCATAAAGTACTTGCCGCAGATGCTTTCGCAGATGGGTCTTACTAAAGCCGCTCGTCTTGGTCTCTCGTTTATTCCTGAACTCTTCATGGTGCTTCGTGGTGGCGTACCAAAGCTCGTCCTTATGGCAGAGTTCTCTGCGCCAAACGCCCCTGAGGCGCTCGCAAAAGCGAACGAAGCAGAAGCTTCGCTACAAGATATGCGCCTTCCTACTTCCGTAAAGAAGAACGAAGCTGCAGCAGAAAAGTATTGGATCGTTCGACGCGAATCCTTCTCGCTGCTACGCAAAAACCTTAAAGGACTCTATGCCGCTCCTTTTATTGATGACTTTGTAGTGCCCCCTGATTCGTATCCGGTGTTTCTTCCTCGTCTTGAGAAACTACTTGCTGGCTACGATCTCATCTATACGATCGCAGGTCACATTGGAAACGGTAACTTCCACATTATTCCGCTCGTGGATCTCTCCAAGGAAGAGGCGCGCAAAATAATACTTGAGCTCTCACCTAAAGTGTATGACCTAGTGATGGAGTACGGCGGATCGACTACCGGAGAACATAACGACGGCATCATTAGAACACCGTACCTCTCGCATATGTTTGGTAGCGAGATGATGGAACTATTCTCCCAGACCAAGCGTATCTTTGATCCACAGAATATCTTCAACCCGGGAAAGAAAGTAGGCGGAACGTTTGAAGATATTGAGCGAGATATGATCAGGCATATGTAGAAACAGGCCCGTCCGAAGACGGGCCTGCGTAACCTGCGTAGGTTACAGGGTGAAGAAGAACGACACAGTGATGAACATAGCTAGTGCAAC
>CAYXXJ010000050.1:0-5698 GCA_964469095.1 uncultured Candidatus Saccharibacteria bacterium | reverse complement strand
TCTTGAGGGGCTTGAGGAAGGCCATCCGCAGGAGCGGGAACAGTTTGAACGGGGTGATCGTGTTCGCCTTACCAGCGCCAAGGTACGAGCCCTTCGAAGAGACGGCACTATTGCGTCCTTTCCCGCAACTTCAGGAACCATTATGAACTCTTTTGCGGGAGGTTATTCGGTACAGTTTGGTCTTTCGAGGCGTGATGTTCTTGATACCGACATAGAGCGCGCATAGGAATCCCCTGAACAACGCTTTGAAGAAGGGGAGGCACGCTATACTACTTGCATGTTGCGTCCCTTCGCACTTTTTCTCCTTGCACTTACCCTTATACCTCTTGGGGCTGCTGCTCAATTCTCACCAAATGCAGCGCCGCTTCGTCTGGTCTTTTCTCCTACACACCCACGCCCCTATGACGAAGTGAAGGTAACTGTTGAAAGTAATCTTATTAATCTCTCTGCGGCTGATATCACTATTTCAGTAAATGGTGCAGTCATCGAAACAGGCTCTAAGACAGCAACCTTTAAGGTGGGTGGTCCTGGCACCAAATCGATAGTTAAAGCATCTGCCACAACCCCTCAAAGCACCGAGACAACACAAACAACCCTTACTCCCGCTGACCTTTCTCTTATTGTTGAGCCAGACGCTACTGCACACCCCTTCTATGACGGGGCTTTATTAGTACCGAGCGAGGGTAGGGTGCGTATTGTGGCTCTTGCTGATCTTCGCAGTGCCTCTGGTGCAAAACTTCCTGAATCTGACGTGAGCTACTCATGGAAAGTGGGGGATAAGCAGCTCACTGCAGAGTCTGGGTTTGGTCGAAACGTCCTTACCGCCATTGCTCCGGCTCGTTATCGAGACACTACGGTCGTTGTGACCGCTATCTCAAGAGATCGAAGTGTTTCCGCTCAAGCGTCTGTTTCTATTGCACCTAAGGATCCTGTCCTTCGAGTCTATGAAACTGACCCGTTGTCGGGCACTAATTTTGCAGTTGCGCTGCTTGATTCCTTTGCGTTTACAGGAAGCGAAGCTGGGTTTAGGGCAGTGCCGTACCACTTCAGTGAATCTCCTACATATTCATGGCGTTTGAATGGAAACCAGAGCGGCACCACCGACACCCTTACGGTCCGTTCCTCTGGTGGAAGCGGCTCTGCGGCACTCTCCGCCTCAGTATCAGGACAGGGAGCACAAGCAGAAGAGTCGTTTACTCTTAAGTTTGAGCGAACTGGTAGTAGCTTCTTCGGCTTATAATGAACCAAATGAACCTCAGACAATTCTTTGCTGGTCTTGCCGTTCTGGGAGTGCTTTTCTTTTCTGCCTCACCAGTTTTTGTATATGCCCAGGAAACAGGGGGAGGGGATCAGGCTCCTGAGACGACTGACACACCAGCAGATGAAGGGGCGGTCGCCGACACAGGCTCAGAAACCACAGTCACTCCTCAGCAATCTGCAGCAGATAACAATGTGGTGTTTATTCCTCTCACAGGCATCCCGGGTGTGCAGGACGTAAGTGGCGCGAACAGTATTGCGGACTTCCTCAACGTGCTCTATCGCCTGTGTGTGGGTGTTGCAGCTTCTCTTGCAGTTATACAGATTATTCGTGGTGGTGTGACCTGGATGCGAAGTGATAGTGTGACCGGTAATAAAGAGGCTAAGGATCTGATCCGTTCATCAATCTTCGGTCTGGTGCTTGTGCTCTCTCCTGTTGTTGTGTTTGGCCTTATTGATCCACGTATTCTCAATTTGAATCTTGATGCGAGCCAGCTACAGCTTGATGGTGGGGCAACTCTTGGAACTATGGGAAGTGGTGCTGGTATGACAGAAGAGCAGCGCTCAGTGTTTAAAGATGACCTTAGACGAGTACTTCAGGCATGCAACATTCCTGCGTCAGATGAGACCATTGAGTGTCTTTCAGGCACCCCTAGTGAGGCTGACACCTGCTTTACACCCCCGCTATCTAGTGAGCAGCGTACTTGTTTTGGAGAAAGAGCCGCACGAGAAGCAAATAAGTGTGATTCTCTCGATATACATGAAGGAAGTATTGTGCAGCCCGACTTCCGTTCTTGCTGTCTTGATGCTGGTCTTACTTCAGTACAAAACAGAAACAGCAGTAGCTATACGTGCACAAACAACCCTCCTGAGGAAGGGTATTCTTTAGAGGCAGCAAGTGGTTCATATAATTTTGTGCTGTACGCACTTTCTTCTGATCAGTCATGTATACAGCTTGTGCACGGAAGTTACCCGACCCAAAGTGCGTGTAGCGAAGGCTTAACGGCTGCAAGCGCTGCTCGTTCAGGGTACACACCTTTTTATCAGTGTGTACAACCACCACTTCCTGCAACTATTTTTAATAAACCTGTATGTTCGAGTGTTGAAAGACTTCCATAGCTATGCGCCGCACTCTCCTTGTAGCTCTTCTGGTACTCATCCTTGCAGCCGCTGCTGTCGGTGTGTATTTCTTCTTTTTCAATGGAAAGGCGCCTGTTGTAACCGTTGATCAGGGCCCTGCGTTTGGTACCTCTGGCGACTACGTCCCGCAGGCAGGCGAAGTTGGTTCAGGCGAGATAGGGGATACTGAGTCTGGAGCAGGAGAAGTTGTTGCGCCTCGTCTTACCAAAATAACCCCTGGCCCTGTCGCATTTGGAACAGTTGCATTTTCAGTTTCTGAGCGAGTGCCTGTGGAAGGTGCTGGCACCTCTACTGCCTCGACTACTCTCCGGACTGATACTGAGATCCGTTATCTTGAGCGCGCTAGCGGGAACGCATACGGATATAGAACCGAAGCACGAACTCTCACCAGACTCTCAAATCGCACCCTTCCAGGCGTATATGAAGCGTCATGGGTTCCTGATGGCTCACGAGTCTTTGCGCGCTTCATTGCAGACAATAGCGAGGGTGTAGAGGTTCTTGAAACGTATGCACTTCCTATCGGAGGAGGGGAGGGTGGTTATTTCCTTGCGCCAAACATTTCAGAGGTTGCGGTTCGTAGTACAAGTTCAGTTGCAACACTTATTCCCAATAGCTCCGGTTCACTCGCAACGGTTTCAGCTCCGGACGGATCAAATCCACGAACACTCTTTACCTCCCCACTATCGGCACTTCAGCTTGTTCCGTCAGGTACCGGATACGCGGCCTATACAAACGCATCTGCACAGTTAGGAGGGTATGGCTTTCAGGTAACCTCCTCTGGTGCGTTTGATCGTCTTGTAGGACCATTTAGAGGTCTTGCAATGCTTCCTAGCCCGTCAGGTAAGCAGGTGCTCTATACCTATCTTTCAGGAAGTGCTCTCAAGACTGAGTTACTTGAAGTTGCTTCTCGTGTTTCGACCCCTATTCCGCTTGGCGCGCTTGCTGAAAAGTGTGTATTCGCACCTGACGAAAAGAGTGTGTACTGCGCCGTGCCTCGCGCTGTGTCAGGAACACTTCCTGATGACTGGTATCAGGGGGCAGTGTCGTTTTCAGACAGAATCTGGAAGATTGATCTTGTTGCTCGTGTAGCGGTACTTGTGATCGACCCATTAAACGCAGGCGGGGTAGCGATAGACGCAGTGAATCTTTCAGTAGATGCAAAAGCTGCTGCTCTTGTTTTTATAAACAAGAAGGATGGTTCTCTCTGGGTATACGACCTTTAGGCCGGGCGTACTTCGTTTGGGTGTAGCTTTCGAACAAGCGCTTCTTGCGCAACCATGAAGATACTTGCTGCTGAGAAGTAGAGCGCGATAGCGCCTGAGGAAAGCGCGAAGATACCGATAAGGATAGGGAAGATGTAGCGAGCCTGGGTTGCCATGGAGTGAGCAAACTCTTCCTGCATGGTGGCGCCCTCTTTAGGTTTTTCTGGCACCGGAATGACATAGAGTGCTTGCACAAACTGCGTTGCAGCTGCGACAAGTGCAAGGGTAATGCTCATTGTGGTGACTGAGAAAATACCAAGGAACGCGAGACTAACGCTCTCAGGGAGTGGTACGAATGAATAGAGAAGGGAGGCGTCGAGCACAGTAGTCGCGGCCTCCTTAGAGACGAAATACAGACCAAAAATAATTGGTATCTGGAGGAAGAGCATCAGAATGGAGGCAAATGGCTTCACATTCTTTTCTTTGTAGAGGGCAAGCATTTCTCGTGCCTGTGCTTCCTTATTATCCTTCGTTCTTTCACGAAGTGCTTTTAGCTCAGGCTCTATAGCACGCATCATGCGCTGTGTTCGAGCAGCCTGAAGAGAAAGTGGGAGAAGAACGAGCTTTACTATAAGCGTCACCGCAATCACTGCGAGCCCAAGGTCTCCACCTGGAAGAATATCGACAAAGAATACAAGGAGGTTGTGAACTGGGAGAAAAACAAGGTCGTGGAAGAGGTTCATACCCGGTGATTATACGCGAGAGAGGAGTTCTTCAAACTCTGCCTTGAGGGTTTTGAAGGGGAGGGAGGGGCTTCCAGCTCTAGCGTAGGCAATAAGCGAGTGGTTTTCTTTGTGAAAGGGGCGCATAACCTCAAGCATTCGGCGCTTAAGGAGATGTCGGTCTACTGACCGCTTGGCGACCTTTTTGGACACCACTGCCGCCAAACCACCACCCTCTGAGGGGGTGGTGGTGAGGGAAAAATGCTCTGTTTGAGCCCTTTTTGCTTCCTTTGGGGACGCAGAAAATACTGTACGAGATACACGAAGCTTCCGGGGAAGCGTCATGGCTCTTAAATACCTCGAATTCTCTTCGAGACAGTGAGTGCAGCACGACCCTTTCTGCGGCGGCGAAGTACAGTTTTCTTTCCTCCTGGAGTCTTGGCGCGGGCACGGAAGCCGTGGGTCTTGGCGCGCTTTCTCTTTTTCGGCTGATAGGTTCTCTTCGGCATGAAATCGTGTCGTAATGGGTTATTCACATGATATTAACAGGTTCTCCACGAGTCAGCAACGGGTCGTCGGGGTTTCAGACTCCTTAAATACGCGTATACTACTCGCACGATGAACCGTTCCGATCCGCATGAACTTTGGGAACATGTCCTTGCGCAGGTCGAACTCTCTATTTCAGCAGCAAACTTTAATACCTGGTTTCGAGAGAGTCATATTGTAAAAGTAGAGGAGGGAATTGTGTATATCGGCGTACCAAGCCAGTTCTTTAGGGATTGGTACCAAAAGAAGTTTCATCAACTCCTTCTAAAAATCCTTCGCGCTGTCTCCTATGAGTATCGAAACATTGAATACGTCATCGTAAAAGATGCTCGTAAACCTCGCGCACGAGAGCGTAAAGAGCCTAATCAAGAGCTTCCTCTTGATGAGTTTTATATCAATAAGAGCGATAACCTTAATCCTCGCTACACTTTCGATACCTTTGTTATTGGTTCGTTTAATGATCTTGCGGTAAAGGCTGCTGAAGCAGCTATTAAGCGACCTGGCATTACCTATAATCCACTCTTTATTTATGGAGAGACTGGGCGAGGGAAGAACCACCTTATTCAAGCAAGAGGAAATCAGTACAAGAAGCGCTACACAGCTCGTAAGGTCTATTACTTAACTTCAGAGAAGTTTGCGGTTGATTACGCTGATTCTATCCAGCAAGGAAACGGTAATCGGTTCAAGGAAAAATACCGTCAGTATGATCTTTTGATCATGGATGATGTGCAGTTCTTCTCTAAAAAAGAGAAGACGGTTGAGGAGCTCTTCCATCTCTTTAATCATCTCCACGACAATAATAAGCAGATTATCTTCTCGTCAGATAGACCT
>CAYXXJ010000049.1:0-5790 GCA_964469095.1 uncultured Candidatus Saccharibacteria bacterium | reverse complement strand
CAGGTGTAGATACACTGATCAATATCTCCTACAACAAAGACATTCTTTCGTGTGCCTGCAATAAGGCCCACTAACTCACCCTGGAGTGAGCTGGTGTCTTGGTACTCATCAACATGGAGAAATTGAAATCGCTCCTGTACCGCAGCTCGTACCTCCGGATGCTCCTTGAGCAGCTTTACGGGAAGTGTGATGAGATCATCAAAGTCGAGCGCTTTTTCTTTGGCGAGTGTTCCTGCATAGAGGCGCCAGACATCAGCAGCCAGCTTTCCTTTGAAGCTTCCATGACCGTAGCGAGACGTAAAAGCTTCTCGATCAAGACCCTCCCCTTTTGCACGACTGATTCTACTCAAGATTGAGCGAGGGGTGATTTCTTTCGGATCAATACCAAGCTCCTTAAGCACAGCTTTTATTGCTCTATCGGAATCATCTCGATCAAAAATCGTGAAATGACGAGGAATACCAAGCGGACGTCCGTATGCTTCTAGGAGTTCGCGACCAAGACCATGGAACGTGGCCACAAAGGGAACATCTTCTCGCCTCCAGGCAGAAAGGGTTTGTCCCAGCATACCCCCAAGGCGCTCGCGCATTTCGCGCGCCGCCTTATTCGTGAAGGTAATAGCGAGAATAGAGTCGGGACGGACTCCGTTTTTAATCAATCTAAAAATACGAGTGGTAAGTACTTTTGTTTTCCCGCTCCCTGCGCCAGCAAGCACCATAACTGGTCCTTCGGTCGTTTCAACAGCCTGTCGCTGTGCATCATTTAAGGAAAGGAGCTCGCGCATCCGCAAACTATAGCGCGTGAGTGCTGCTATATCATAAAATGGCTTACCTAAGCCCTATTTTAGACTATCCCCATCTTCATACTAATCCCATTGACCCCTCCTGCACACAGGATATACTCCCATGGTCGGTTGAAACGGAAGCACTCAAAATATGGCTTATATAAGCCATATCTGTATTACGGAAGTTCGAAAGAAACACCACCCAACCCCTTATTTTGTCTTCAAAGCAGTCCTCCGCCCCACGTGCCGGTCTACAGGGACGGAATACATATAAACTACTCGTCGCGATAGCCTTCGCGGGCCTTTCCTTCGCAGTGGTGTTCGTAGCTTTTCCTATACGCATAGGTGCTTTTTGGCCATTTGCCACTACCCAGGCTGCAAACGACCTGCCTTCGCTCCATGATGCGGAGATGCCTCTTCTGGATGCAGCTACTAACCCAGACCCCAACCCTTCTAAGGGAGGGATTGCGATAACCACGACCGATGGCTCCCTCATTCCTGTCGGTGGACCAGTAAACGAGCTTTCCGCCGCGTCAGTGAGCGGTTCTTCAGAGGTCGCAGAGTATGAGGTACGCGAAGGAGACTCTGTCTCAGAAATCGCAGACATGTTTGGTGTTTCAGTCGCGACCATCCTCTCAGCAAACGATATTAAGGATGCTTCGACCATTCAGCCGGGCGACACACTCCGTATTCTTCCGGTTTCGGGCGTGGTCTACACCATCAAGCGTGGCGGTACCCTTTCAGACGTAGCGGCACTCTTTGATGTTGAAGTAGATGCGATTGCTGATATTAACGGTATTGATCCAAATACTTCCCTTGCGGCTGGTACTGAACTTATCGTGCCTGGCGGCAAGTCACTTCCTGCTAAGAAGTCGACACCAAAATCTTCTACGTCTTCAGGTGTCGCAGTTGCAAAGAAAGTACTTCCTTCGTTGAACGGTTACTTTGGAAACCCAGTACCAGGCGCGTATGTGTCGCAGGGTCTACACGGTAAAAATGGTATCGATCTTGCCGGTATTCCTTCAGGCACTCCTGTGTACGCAGCGGCAGCCGGAACTATTACGACCGCAGAAAGCGACGGACTCTATAACGGAGGATACGGAAACTATGTAGACATTGCGCACGATAACGGTACCGTGACTCGCTACGCGCACCTTTCCTCAGTATCGGTTGCTGTTGGGCAGACCGTAGAAAAAGGAGAAAAGATTGGTGGCGTTGGTAATACCGGTCGCTCAACCGGAAATCACCTTCACTTTGAAGTGCACGGGGCAAAGAATCCGTTTGCTAACTAACAGAAAACTGCGCACCCAAAGAAGGGTGCGCAGTTGTTTGTGCTAGGTAAAACCAAGACGTTTCGCATCGCGCACGAAATTACTTTCGGCTTGTCTGATACGATCGCGTTCGTCACGCGCTGCTTTTTCAGCAAGGCGCTTGGCTTCTTTTTCCGCAGCTGCTTTTGCGAGCGCCGCAGCCTCATCTTTCATGAGAATTGCGAGTGCAAGTTGCCAGTCTCCTGAAGTACTGAAGGTGAGCACCAGGCACGATGCAATATCCGTCCAGGTCACATCGAGCACGGGTCGCGTTCGATACCAGACCTTCAATGATTCTCCGCCAAATTGCGAACGGCCGGTTTCGCTACAGAATGAGAATTCATTCCAGTCGCGAAGTTCGCGTACGAGACGTGTGTGGTGGCTGTGTACCACCTCGTCAATGATACGTCCTTGTGCTTCGAGTATGCGAGTTGCAAACCCGTTAATGTCTTCAATCAGTCGCTGACGAGATGCAATCATTTCAGCAGTGACTGAGTGTTGTACCTGTGCTTGGCTCATTGAGGAGCTCCTTTCGTCTAACGCTGAATCTACGTGCGTACAGGTACCCTGTCAACAAAACACCGCCCGATTGCTCGGGCGGTGTTTTCAAGTGTTCGTTACGCTGTCTGAGGAGGAGTTTGTACCAACTCACCTGCTCCGTGTGCAAGTACGCGGTACGCGTGTACACCAGCGAGTCCAGCAACAGGCGCAACCACAAGAAGACCAAGGAAGAGTGGAAGCATGCCGATGATGGTAAGGAGTGCAATCGTGAGTCCAAGCAAAAAGAGTTTCCAAAGATTTCCTTTGGTGACACGGCGGCTCTCTTTGAGTGCTGCGATAGGTTTCATGCCGCGATCAATCACCAAGTATCCAGCAGCGAAGAACATAAGGCCGAAGAAGATACCTGGGATGATGAGGAGCACGAGACCAACACCCACAATAACCATAAGGAGGAGGGATACACCAAGATAGTTCAAGAATGGCTTTGGGTGCCAGAGATCTTTGTAGGTAACCGACGCTACGTTGTCATGCGCCTTAATGAAGAGATTCAAGAACCCTGCATAGAGAAGTGTCGAGAGACCAAGCGAGACAATAAAACCAAGAGGACCTGGGAGTGCGTTCTGTAGTGTTCCAATCACCCACTGTGCAACGACAAGAATGAGCACAATTGAAACAAAGAACCAGGCGCGGGCCTTAAAGGTATTCCAGCCAAACAAGAGTGATTCTTTTACAGAAAGTCGTGAGTTCATAAATGACTATTAGTTACTCATATGCACCTTACAGGTCGCCGCTGCAGGGTCTGCAGCAAGACGAGCCTCTTCTATCGCTTCCCCGCCAACAGAGCAGGTGCCATAGGTTCCCTGATCCATGCGGGCAAGCGCAGCAAGCACGTCGTTATAACGATTCTCAAGATCAGTAAGGATAGCGACGTTTTCGCCGAAGTTTTCCATTAGATCTGCAGCATCAGTTTCATCTGCTTCCTGCCCAGTTTCAGTTGCAATCGGTTCCCAGTCAGCAGGATTTGAAGGATTCCTTCGTCCTACAGTTGCAAGTTCCCCTTCAAGTTTAGTTTTTTCTTCTTCAAGACGCGCACGAAAAGCATCGGTATTCATGACGAGACCAAGTCTAGCACGGCTAGCGAAGGGTCGAGGAAAGTCTGGTGACGAGCTCGGTAAAGGCCTGTTCGTCACGGGCAAGAATCAGTATCCGCTTATCGTAGTACCCGTAGAGCATAAGGGTGCGGTTTTCTGCATCTTTTAGAACGCGTACGTCACGGTTACTCTCAATTTCGTCTACAAAAGAGAGACGAAACGGAGCAGCAGGAGGAGTTGAGGTTCCTGTAGGTTCTGTTGCTTCAGGATAAGCGGGATAGAAAAGGGCGAGATCACGCTCCATAGTTCGTTCCCACTCGAGCATGCCTGCAAACGAGCGGTCATACGAATCAACCTTAAAGAGGAAGAAGGGACGGGTTTCGGTTTCTCCGGCATAGACGCCAACAGTACTTTCAGGCTCAATGGCACGAAGAAGAAGTGAAGGAGCAGGAAGGCGCAGTGCCTCTATAAGTTCTGCGCCCGAAGCAACAATCTCAACAGGACCGTCTTTGGTCGTTGTTGCGTACGAGAGGTAGGTCACCGCAGCTTCCCCGGAAGAGAGCGAAGTGTTCGCGCCGGCTGCAAGCATGGTGCGAAGATCTTCCGCAGAACCCTCAAGTCGTACGCGCTCATCAACAAAGATAAGAGAAGGAATCGCCTGCTCCTGAGGAATGGGCGGGGATCCTGTAGCAAAGCGATATGCGGCATACACTGCTCCTATGCCTGCAACAACAAGTACACCACCAAGCACGAGAGCAAGTGTGTTTGAGCGCTTACGCGCGGGAAGCTTCATGCCACTTGGTGCCGCATCTGCTTGAGCCGCAAGTACACTTATTCTCGTTGCGTTTTCACTCGTTGCGCGCGCAGCAAAGTCAGTCGTGTAGGTATGAATACGTTCTGGTTGCGTAGCAGGAGTCACGCCTACTCGTGCCTGGAGTCGCTTCAAGACCGCTTCTTTTGTTTCGTTTGTTGAAGGGGCTTCAGGAATAGGCGCGTAGGTAGGGGTCGCCTGTTGAGGGGTGGGAGTTTTTGCAGCGCGTTCACGAAGTCTTGCAAGCACGGCTTCTTTTGACTCATCCGTGGTTGGCGCTTTCGGAATAATGACTGCTGGAGGAGGTTCGGGGATAGGTTTGGGCGGAACAGGTGCGGGAGTATTTACAATCTTTTGAGGAGGAGTTTTACCAGTAAGTGCAGCAACATCACTCGCATAGGTGCGAGCGTGTGGCTTAGCTGCGTCAGTCGAAGGAGAAGTGACTGGGTCAGGATCCATACTGAGTATGAGTATACCAACAGCGGACGCTATGCGTCCGCTGTTTCTCTGTGTGTAGCTACCCTCTTCCCCCTATAAGGAATCGTTTTGGGTTGTCGCACATGTCGGTGAATGCGTGCGCAGCCTCTTTTAGCTTAGAAGACGAAGATTTTCCAAAGGAAATTACTTCTACCTGACAGCCTTCATTCATATCGAGGTATTCAATGAGAGGAATGTAATCACCATCACCTGAGGCAATGACTACGGTATCGAGTTTTGGCGCAAGCTTTACAGCATCAATCGTGATTCCGACATCCCAGTCTGCTTTTTTAGCACCATCAGCAAAGATCTGCAGATCTTTCACCTTGGTTTCAATGCCGATCTTCGTGAGGGCTTCAAAGAACGCAGACTCATCCCCACTATCAGTACGGACGACATAGGCAATAGCACGCACGAGAGTACGACCCCCTACCGCTTCGGCGAGGACGTTTGCGAAATTAACGCGTGATTTATAAAGATGCTTAGCGCTGTGATAGAGGTTTGCAGTGTCGATAAAGACGCCAACACGCTGAGCAGTGTGTTTAATAACTGGCATAGATAACAGTATGAAAAGGTTTAGTAAAAGAGCACGAGAGCGAGCGAGTCGCCTTCCCTATGCTACCACCCCACAAAACGTACAAAGCCGGGTGTCCCCGGCCATGTATTACTTCTTAAGCCCGAGTTTCTTTACAACCGCGTTGTAGCGGCGCTTATCGTTCTTTTCGAGATAGCGAAGGTGTGAACGACGATCAGCAACCATCTGGAGAAGACCGCGGCGGGAGTGGCTATCCTTAGCGTTCTTCTTGAGGTGCTTGGTC
>CAYXXJ010000048.1:0-5793 GCA_964469095.1 uncultured Candidatus Saccharibacteria bacterium | reverse complement strand
TACTGTATTCATCACGACGTACCTATCGCAAAACTCTCTAAAGAAGAGATGATCGGCATGGTTATGAAGCGCATTTCGGCGCGCTCTTCGAGCAAAACAGAGAAAGTGATGGATGTGCCGGTTGATAAACGGGCAGTAACTATCCAGGCACCAGTGGTGGTAGGTAGAAAGGGTGAGTACTACCAACTCCTTTACGATCTTCTTGGTAAGGGCTATGAGCGTGTTGTTGTCGATGGTGCGCCGCACCGTCTTCGCGAGAAGATCACCTTGGACCGGAACAAGCGCCACGATATTGATGCGATTGTAGACGCCATCTTTGTGTCTGAGTTTGAGCGAGCGCCAGACGCAGCGCGCGAACGCTTGTCTGAAGCGCTTGAACTTGCTCTTAAAGAAGCAGATGGGCTTGTAAAGATTACGCACGCTGATGGGGTAACCGAAACGCTCTCCGCTCGCTTTATTTGTCCTGAGGACGGTGCTTCCTTTCCTGAGGTAGAACCACGCCTCTTCTCGTTTAATAGCCCGTATGGAGCATGTACAGCCTGTAATGGACTTGGTACCGAGTCACTCTTCTCTGAAGAGGTGTGTCCGGTGTGTGAAGGTAAGCGACTTCGTCCTGAAGCACTTCGCGTGTACCTGAAGGACAAGAAAGATAAAACGCTTGGAAAGAACGTTGTTGACGTTACGCACATGTCTATTCTTGAAGCCAAAGAATTTATGGACGGGCTTCAGCTTTCTGAGATGCGTGCAGATATTGCAAAACCAATCATTCGAGAGATTACGTCTCGTCTTGAGTTCATGTTGAACGTGGGTCTCGACTATCTCACCCTTAATCGTTCGGCAGCAACGCTTTCAGGAGGTGAGGCACAGCGTATTCGACTTGCGTCCCAGCTTGGTACGGGTCTTGTGGGAGCACTTTATGTGCTCGATGAACCAACCATTGGACTCCATCAGCGAGATAACGATCGACTCATCCAAACACTGCTTTCTCTTAAGGAGCTTGGAAACACCATACTCGTCGTAGAGCACGACGAAGACACTATCTTCTCAGCTGACTATCTCGTAGATATCGGTCCTGGGGCTGGTGTGCATGGCGGAAACGTAGTTGTGTCCGGCTGGCTCGATGAATTGCTTACCGCTGAAAAGAATAAAAGCGGCTCACTTACGCTTTCATATCTGCGTGGTGAGAATGAAATTGCAGTACCAGAAGAGCGACGCACCTCAGAGAAAGGATCTATTAAAGTACGTGGTGCCACACTGCATAACCTGAAGAATCAGAATATTGATGTCCCGCTTGGAAAGCTCGTCTGTATTACGGGTGTGTCAGGTTCAGGTAAATCAACCTTCCTCTATGACATCTTGCACAAGAACGTATCAGCACGGTACGCAGACCGTACCGCAAAGCTTGAGCACATCTCGTCGCTTACAGGTACTGAATACGTTTCTCGTACGGTCTTGATTGATCAGTCACCCATTGGTCGCACGCCTCGTTCAAACCCGGCAACCTATACAGGTGCCTTTACGCATATTCGAGATCTGTTTGCTGCTACTCCTGAAGCACGAGCTCGTGGTTGGCGCCCGGGTCGCTTCTCCTTCAACGTCGCAGGAGGACGCTGTGAGGCGTGTCAGGGTAACGGAGTGATAGCGGTAGAGATGCACTTCCTACCAACCGTGTATGTGACCTGTGACGTCTGTAACGGTATGCGCTTTATGAAGGAGACGCTTGAGGTGACCTATCGCCGCAAGAATATCTATGAAGTGCTTCAGATGACTATTGAAGAAGCAGAAAAGTTCTTTGAGGATATTCCTGCTATTCAAGAGCGTCTTGCACAGTTGAATGCAACGGGTCTTGAGTACCTCACACTCGGCCAGTCAGCAACCACACTCTCAGGAGGAGAGGCACAGCGCGGGAAGATTGCTTCAGAGCTCCCTCGGCCTACAACTCCACAGACGGTCTACCTACCCGACGCCCCTACGGTAGGTCTTGACTATGAAGACGTACGCAAGTTGATTGAGATTCTCCAAGCATTGGTGCGTCGTGGGAATACTGTGGTAGCGATTGAGCACAATCTTGATCTCATCAAGTGCGCAGACTATCTCATCGATTTTGGTCCTCAAGGAGGCACGGGAGGAGGCAAGGTAGTTGCGAAAGGCACCCCAGAAGAAGTCGCAGAGACCGAGACACATACTGCACAGTATTTGCGTAAAGCGCTTAAGAAGAAGCGAAAGAAGTAAAAAGAGAGGGTTTTGGCACAAACCACATTTCGGTTTATAACTAGCACAGGACAGGCAACAGAAGGAGAATAACGAATGATGCCACGTTCCTTGACGTTAGAGCGTCACGGCGAATCTGAAGGCAATCTGGTGCGGACCTTGTTTGAAAAAGGCATTCCGCATCCAAACGAGAAAGAGCTGATGAACGTGCACACGTCGCATCGCAGGCTCACTCCAAAAGGGGTGCAGCAAGCAAAAGCGGCTGGTGTATGGCTCAGGGACAACTGGGTTAAGCCTATTCTTGCTGAAGGCAGGGATATGCGTCTCTACGTCTCTCCCTACGTGCGCGCTATGGAAACAGCCGGTCACAATGGCTTTGGGACCGACTGGCGGCTTGATAACCGCATTATGGAGCGCGACTGGGGCCAACTTGATTCGCTCACCTATGAAGAGCGATTGCAAAAGTACGTTGACCTGACTGGCGAATCTGAAGACGATGCGTTCTTCTGGCGCCCGCCAGGTGGCGAAGCACTCTATAACGTGTTTTTGCGCCTTCGCGACATGTGCACAACACTGCATCGTGAATGCGAAGACGCACACGTGCTCATGGTTTGCCACGGCGAAACCATGTGGGCGTGGCGAGCACTGCTTGAGTACTGGACACCGCAACGTCTCGCTCTTGAGATGAAGCGGAAGTCAGACAAGACACGACACCTGAATTGCCGCCTGGTGCAATACTCACGGTTTACACAAGATGGCAGCGACGCTGGTAAGTTGTGTCGGGTTCGTTTTGTGGATCCCTCGGATCCTAACAATCCCGAACGAAACCAAGACTGGACGTCGTTTGAGCGACCCCAGTACTCCCATGAACAGTTGTTGAAACTGTCTGAGAGCTACCTGCGGTTTCTTGAAGACGCAGCCTAACGAAAAGACACACCCCGGAGTACGTACTCCGGGGTGTTTTGTTTTTATTAGTCCGAGGCTCGAAGAAGCCTGCGGTACTTCATAAAGTTGGATCGCTGGAATGCGTCGTACGAGCGGAAAATGAAGATAACCGCAGCGCCAACTGCAAAGAGTCCCAGGCCAACATTCTTGACCAGTAATAACTCAAGTACGCCAATAATCAGGGCCACCATAGCGCAGTGGAATTCTGTGTGATTTTTCCAATAGTCGTTCCGCTCGAGCTCGGTCATTTGTTCAAAGATCGCTGCGTTTCTTCCTTCACGCATGGTATTTCTCCACACAAAGCTCAGGACGAGCTTTCTATCGGGAAAGTAGTACGAAATGTACTAAGTGTCAAGTGTTTATGCTATACTTTCTTCATGGAACGAGCAGATCTAGCCAAGTACGATCTTCCGGATTGCCCGGGCGTATATCTCTTTACGTCGGGTAAAGGACGCTCAAAGAAGATTTTGTATGTGGGTAAGGCAACATCACTGCGCGATCGTGTCAGGAGCTATTTTGATGTGGATCTTATCGCTACGCGTGGTCCTCGCATTGTTGATATGGTGACCCTCTCTGATGGGCTCATGCACGAGACCACCCCTACCGTACTTGAAGCGCTTGTGCGCGAGGCGGCGCTCATTCGTGAGTACCATCCCAAAGCAAACGTTGAAGGGAAGGATGATAAATCGTTTTTGTATGCCTGTATCACAGACGATGAAATTCCACGCGTGCTTCCTATACGCGGCAAGGATATAGATTTCAAAACAAAGAAAACCCTTGAAGGAGTGAAGCTTAAAGCTATACATGGTCCGTTCCCCTCTGGCTACCAGCTTCGAGAAGCACTCCGCCTCATTCGTCGTATCTTCCCCTTCTATGACACTGAGCGTCCTGTGGGTGAGGGAAGTCGTTTCGTGAAAGGAAAGGTGGAGTTTAATCGTCAGATTGGTCAGTATCCAAAAGATATGGATAGAGCTGCGTACCTACGCTCTATTCGTAACGTGTCTATGTATCTGTCAGGTCGCGTAAAGACACTTCGTACTACCCTTGCGCGCGACATGAAGAAAGCAATCCAAGATGAACGTTTTGAAGACGCGGCAGTGCTTCGTAATCAGTTGTTTGCGCTTGATCACGTGCAAGACGTCTCTCTTATCCGAGAAGATCGAGACAGAGATCACGATGAGCCTCGTATAGAGGCATATGACACTGCGCATCTTTCAGGGACGAACGCCATTGGTGTGATGGTCGTTGTTGAAGAAGGGCGACCGCAACGCAAGGAGTATCGAACGTTTCGTATTCGAGGTGCAGGTGGCAAATCATTAAATGACGATATTGCTTCACTGAAAGAAATACTTTCGAGACGTATGGGTCATCCTGAGTGGCCCTATCCTAAGGCTATTGTGGTAGATGGCGGAAAGACGCATAAGAAGGCAGCGGAAGAAGTGCTCAAGGAGCTTGGAGTGGCGATACCTGTGATTGCGGTTGTGAAAGATGAGAAGCATAGACCAAGAGAGGTGATTGGTTCGATGCGTGCAGGTATTCCTGATGCGTCTGTGGTACTTGCAAACTCAGAAGCGCATAGGTTTGCCATTACGCTTCATCGTAAGGCGAGGAGTAAGCGGATGCGAGCGTAAGACAAAGCGCGCACCGAGGTGGTGCGCGCTAGGAGTCGATTACAGCTGTTGGTAGCGAATCAGTACTGTGGTCATCCCGCGGCCGTAGGATGCCAAAGAGGAGCTGATTACCATGTCGATGATCTGGACGTGTTCTGTCGCCAACCACTTGTTTATGGCTTCTTCGAGCTCTTCCGGTTTCTCGACATAGCTTTGAAAGATCTTAACTTTCACTTTGCCTGCCAGGCACGTACCTCCAGTTGGGTGAGATACTAATACTAGTATTTGTCAAGTTATATATATTGACTTACTTACATATATATGTATAAATGTGCTTAACGCCGTGTAGATTCTTGGCAGGCAGGCGGTAGGCGGCGTTACCGCGGGACCTGCAAGAAAAGGAGTACAACAGTGCATAAGTTGGTTATCTCGAAAGAATGGGCCGCTCCGTCCGAGGAGACGCAGGACCTCTTCACTCGACTGAAAGCAGTCAATGGAGAGCCGGTGCATATTTACCGGATGAGTTGCGGATCCAAAGAGGGATCACCCAGAGAGGGATCAAAGTTCGAGATCGTGACGACTTCGAAGGAAGTTTTCCTCACGATTGGTACGTTCCCAAACGATCTGAAGCTTGATTTCTGCTGGGTCTTGAACGAGGAATATCTCAGGACTCAAGAAAATGTCATGCTGGTTCTGATTACGGATCAGTATGGCAATGAGCGCAAGTACGGTCTCCTCGTGAGCCGCACTAAGATCAATGAATGCGTCCAGTTCCATCTCGCGAAAGCGCAATAACGCACTGAATACAACGCCCCGGCATGTTGCCGGGGCGTCTTTTCTTTTGGTGTGGTAGGGTGTCCCCGGAGCCATAAATAAGGAGAACGCTATGGCACGGCTCGGTACCAGAATCAGACGACTTAAGGGTGACTCTGTGTTTGATCTTTCTGCTCGTATAGAAGCGAGCAGAAAGGCACGAGAGAAACGCTCAGCTGAAGTGATTCAAGAGATGCAGAAAAAGTATCTGGGT